>PMIP01000078.1 GCA_003158295.1 Chloroflexota bacterium
GACGACGTTGGTCAGTTCCAGGCGACCGCTGCGCTCGATGTATACCTGACGCGGTCCGTTGACCATCACTTCCGTTACCGTCTCGTCCCGCAGAAGCGGCTCCAGCGGACCGAGACCGATGATCTCATCGGTGATCTGCTCGAGCATGCGGACGCGCTCGGCGCGAGTGAGGGCCAGGCCCTCCTCGTCGATGACCCGGCCGAAGATCTCCTCGATCTGACGGCGTACCTCGACCTGGTTGGCCAGATCGAGCTTGGGGTCCAGGTCCTGGATGACCCGGGTCTGGATCCGGAACTTGACCTCGCGCAGAGACTCTCGGACGGGGGCCTGGCTGAGCAGCCGCTGGCCCCCCTGCCCGGACATTCCGGGAGGGCCTGGTGGAGGGGTCGGCGCTCCGCTCGAAGCTCCGCTCGGAGCTCCAGGTGCCACGCCAGGTCGGGCGCTCTCGATTCGCTTCAGAAGGGACATCGCCTACACCCCTTGGTGGCCCGGCTGGGCATCTATCTCCACGCGAAGAGGGACTTGCCCTTCTGGGGCGCCTTGCGGGCCTCCTCTTCGATTGGCTCTGGGCTTCCGACTATCGATGCTGCTAGACGAAACACATCCTGGGAGACCTGGCTCTCTCGATTGCTCAACACGAATGGGACGCCCCGATTGAGGGCATAAACGACGGCCCTCCCGTCGCTGACGATGGTGTGGTCGACTTTGCGGCCGATCGAGTGCTCGACATCGGCGACCCTGATGCCAAGGGTCGTATCCGCGCGGTTGAGGACGAGCCTGACCTTGTGCGCGTAGCCGAGCTGCTCCGCAACTTCGAGGAAGAGCCGCGTGTTCTTGATGCTGGTGATCTCGAGCGTCAGCACCGTTAGTACTATATCGGCCAGGTCCAGGATGCCCAGCGTCGTGTCGTTGAACCACGCCGCGCAATCGACCACCACCAGCTCGTTGCGCTGGCGCAGGATCTCGATCACATGTTTTACCCCGGCTGGGGTGATCAGTTCGGCCATTTCCGGTGATGGAGGTGCGAGCAGGACGCGGATTCCGGAGGAGTGGGTCTGCGTGTACGCCTCGACCGAGTCCGGATCGCCCCCGTCCTCGAGCTGCGGCACGAGCTCGGCCATCGACTTGTCTTTCGGGTTCAGGTTGAGCAGGACTGCCACGTCGCCGAACTGGAACGAGGCGTCGACGAGCGTCACTTTCTTGCCTAGCTCTGAGGCCGCGGCCACGGCGAGGTTGACGGCGATGGTGGTCCGGCCTACGCCCCCTTTTGGGCTGAATACGGCCACGACCTGCCCTTCTTCGGCCTGCTCCTGGGCACGCGCGGCGACGACGACGGCGCGTCCGACCTTCTCTCGCTCCCGCTCGTTGACCTGCCGGATGGAAGCGGTGAGCTCGTCGCTGCTGAACGGCTTGACCAGGAACTCCCGGGCGCCGGCGAGCATCGAGCGGCGGAGGTAGTCCGCCTCTCCCTGAACGGACATCATCACGACCGAGGCGGTCGGGACGTGGGACGAGAGCCGCTCAGTAGCCGTGATGCCGTCCATGTCGGGCATGTTTATGTCCATCAGGATGACATCGGGAAGCAGCTTGGTGGCCAGCTCTATGGCCTCGGCACCCGATGCCGCCGTGGCGATCACCTCGATGTCCGGCTCGAACCCGAGCAGCTTGACGAGGTGGTCCCTTGTCTCAGGGATGTCGTCAACGATGAGAACTCGGATCCGGTCAGTCATCGAACTCGGTCGCTTCCAGTACGCGGGAGAAACCGGCCGAGCCGGCTTCTCGCCGCTCGCTCCGCCGAGAGTCGGCGGAGCGCTCTACCACGAGATGCCCTTGGCCAGGTCGGGCGGGAGAATGCCGCGCGGGTCGAGCGGCAGCACGCCGTACTTGTCGACGAGCATCTTGAACGTGATGCCAGGCGTGGTCGCGTCGGGCAGGTCGTTGTCCTTGTCCGACCTCAGCGCGAGCGACAGGTCGATGTAGTTCTGTGGATCCGTCTTCTCCTCACGCTGGGCCCAACGCAGGATCTCCGCCTCGTCTGGCTTGACCTCCAGCACGACCAGCATGTGCCGTCCGTTGTTCTGGACGACCGGCTGCGTGGGCGCGGCCACCGGGACATTCGAACCCGCGGCAGCAGGAGCGGCGTTGGTGGTGGCTTCCAACGGCGCAAGCAGGGTGATCAGGACCTTGCGATTCTGGATCACCGTCTTGGTCGTGACCTGGGTCCCGCCCTTCAAGTCGACCGACGTCTTGTTCGAGTCGGTGGTCGTCAGGCCGAGCTGGTCCATATACACGGACAAGATGACGTCCACGCGGTCGCCCGGTACGAGCAGGGTTCCCACGCCGTTCACCTGATCGACTTCCACGACCACGCCGAGCATGCCGGTCCCGACCAGGCTCGCGATGTCCTGCCCGTCGGGTACGGTCCCGGGCGGCAGGAAGTCGCGGCTCGCCAGGAGGACTTGCCCACTGGCGATGTTGCCACCAGCCACTTTGCCGATTACCTGACTGACGTCCGAGAAGGTGTCTGCGCCAAGGGCCTGCTGCGCGGAGATGGTCAGCTTCTTGGTATCGACCATGGCGGCGGTGATTTTGTCGCCGAGATTGATGTTCTGCTTGGCGATGACCACCGTCGTCAAAGGCTCAGGGGTAGGCGTCGGCGAGGCGGCTGGGTTGCCGTTGTTGGCTCCAGTGTTGCTGCCGCTGCCGCTGATGAGGATCACAGTCCCCAGGCCGCCGGCAACCGCCAGAAAGACCCCTAGCAGGATGAGCAGCCGATTCGATCGCTTCACAACGACACTCCCCAGCACATATGACAGACGTCACGACGGTAGCCTTGCGGACAACCTTACTGCGACTATACCAATGGACTAGGCCATCTAGGAAGTATTCTCGGATTCTGCCGGGTGTGAAGAATCGCTATCAAGCCGGTTTGAGCGCCTGCGGAGCCCTGGGGCGAGGGCATTGCCCGATCCGGCCTGTGCTGCCCGATCTCGCCGGCGGCCCTGCTGGACAAACGAAAACGGGCCGCGCACGAGGCGCGGCCCGTTTCTTGTCGCAGCGGGACGGCTAGATCGAGCTTCCGACCTTGCTGAGGGCACCGTTGATGGCGCCGCTCATGAACGCGAGCGCGACGATTGCGAGGATGGCGATGAGTGCGAGGATCAGGGCGTACTCGGCAAGGCCCTGTCCCTTCTGGGACCGGAGAAACATATATGGCCTCCTGATAATTGCGCCTCCAGTAAGAGGCATGACGGCAATTCTGGGTGGCGCATCATCGCGACGCCACTAGCAAGATGGTAATGGGACCGCCCCTAACTCCACCTTCCCCAACCTCGGCACGCGCGGAGCGCCAAGTAAGCCGGCGCGCGCTGTCAACGGATCGCGGCGACTGCGGGCGGGTCGGGTGCCCTGCCGCCTCGCGATCACACCGCCGAGGTGACCAGATTCAGCAGGGATGAGAGCTGGTCCCCGAAGAAGAGCAGCGAAACTACGCAGACTACGGCCATCAAGACGAGGATGAGGCCGTACTCGATCAGGCCCTGACCGGACTGATGCCGAGCCCGTCCGGATGAGGTTCGACCGGCCGGGCGACGGCGTCCGAGATGGCCTCGGGTGGACTCAGACCAGGCCCTCGGAGCCGCGGCCGAAGGGCTTCCGGTCAACTCGCGGCCAGAACCAGGAGGACCTCCCGGCCTTCGTCCAGGAGCTCGGCCGTGACGCCGATCGTGGCCGCGCGCTGCTGGATCTCGCGCCAGGTATTGGATGGCAGGGCCATCGGCTGATTGACTCGGGCGGCACGTGAGACTTTGGCGGCGCGTGTCTCATCGATCATGGCCTTGAGCGCCTCAGGAATGTCCCGCTCTATCTGTCTGCCGCGCTTGTCCGATGGCGACGGCGTGTCGAACTCGAGATCGTCGGGTTCCTCGACTCCCTCTCGTCTCGCGGAGATGCGGGCCTCGGGGTTCTCCGCCCATTCGAATCGGATCGTCACCCGATCCGGATGACACGACAGGAAGCCGGTAACCGCTTCGTCGATGATGCGGAAGAGGGCGCTCTCGATGTCCATGGGCAGGCGGCGGTCTGCGCCATATGACTCGAATTCGATCGGGGTTTGCGACCGCCGTCCGCGATCCCGCGCCACTCGCCTCAGTGTGGGCACGAGGCCGAGGTCGTCCAGGACCATGGGCCGCACGTCGAAGATGAACGTCTTCGTGGCGTCGAGCGTGTGCTGGACCATCGCCACCAGCTGGCCTATCTCCGTCTTGGCTGCGCCAGGATCGCGATCCAGCAGTCGCTCCACGATCTGGGCCTGAAGGACGATGTTGGTGAGGCTCTGGGCCGGGCCGTCGTGCATCGCCCGCGCGATCTCTCGGCGCAGGTCTTCCTGGGCCGCCAGGACGAGGCGCGAGACTGCCGGTGGGAGCGGCGTGCTGGAGTCCAGCTTGCCCGCCGTGTGCTGGGGAATCGCCCCGCCCATCGATGCTCTGTCCAGTTCGGCACTGTAGCGGCGCAGGCTCTCCCGGAAGCGGGTCAGGATCTTGAGCTTGCCTTCCAGGATGTCGATCTGGGAGTCCATGATCGCGGAGCGCTTGGTCAGCGCCAGGAGCTGCTCGAACTGGCTCTCCGATTCGGCCGTGGATCCCTTGGCCGCAGGCTTGAACTTGTCGGCAGCCTGGGAGCGCTTCTGCTCGTGACGGCTTGCCTCCGTGCGGGCCTGCTGAACGAGCAGCTCCAACTCGCCGATCTCCCGGGTCAGGAGATCGACTTCGCGCCTGGCCCGCTCCGCAAGGTCGAGAAATGGGAGCGGCGGTGGTTCGATAGCCACGGGCGGCTCAGTCCTCGGGCATCCGGATCCAGCCCTGACGCATGGCGTAAACGACGGCCTGGGTTCGGTCGTTCACGCTGAGCTTGCGCAGGATGCTGGACATGTGGTTCTTGACGGTTTGTTCGCTGATGGACAGGGCGTAGGCCACCTGCTTGTTTGTCATGCCCTGGGCGATGTTGTCC
>PMIP01000027.1 GCA_003158295.1 Chloroflexota bacterium
TTGTGGTCCTCGGAGCCGACGTAGACGACGCCGTTGGAGACCGCGGGCGAGGAGTCGATGTAGCTGCCGGTGGTGGCCGTCCAGAGCGGCGTGCAGGTCCCACCGCCGCTGGCGCAGCCGACGGCGTAGGCATACAGCTTGTGGTCCTCGGAGCCGACGTAGGCCACCCCGTTGGAGACCGCGGGCGAGGAGATGATCATGTCCCCGCCGGTGGCTGTCCAGGCGACCCCGAGGTGGGCAACGTTGGCGGCCGAGATGGTCGTCTCGGCGGCGTTGTAGCCGGAGTGGGCCAGGTCGTTGTGGAACTGCGTCCAGTCACCGCTGGCCGCCGCAGCAGGCCCGGCCAGAGGCCCGGCCCAGACCGCGAAGAGCCCGGACAGCAAGAGGGCCGCCGGAGCAAGGCTCAGGAGCCGGACGGACGACCGGCGCGAAGTCTTGAGGCTCGCCCCAGAGTGAACAGTGGCCGACGTGGGTGATCTCACCGAACCCCGCTCCTCTCGGTATCTGGCAGATC
Source organism: Chloroflexota bacterium (assembly GCA_003158295.1). GTDB lineage: Bacteria > Chloroflexota > Limnocylindria > Limnocylindrales > CSP1-4 > Fen-1039. The sequence continues at coordinate 515 of PMIP01000027.1, forward strand.
CGAGAACACGCGCCCCGATCTGCAACGGATCGCATCGGTCTACTGGCGACGCGTGATCTACGTTGATGCACCCCCCAGGCGGCGGAATCGGACGGAGCCGCCCGGTCGGCCCTGCTCGTCGGGATGGCCTGCTTCCGATGGCGGACGAGCCCATCCATCCTACTCACACAGGGTGGGAATGGGTAGCCGAAATCGGCCGCGGCTGCGGGCCGCCGTCGGGCTCGCTGGCACGCGGCCGTCAGAGCTGTCTGGTCGCCGCCTCGAGCGCCGCCAGCACCTCAGCCGTGGAGCGCACCCTGCCGATCCGCGGGAAGAGGGTGCGGACCGTGTGCGCGTGTTCGTCCGGGTCCCGGGCCGCCATGGCGTCCTCTACGAACACCTGCTCGTAGCCGCGCTCGAAGGCGTCGCGGGCCGTGCTCTCCACGCCGACGTTGGTCGAGATGCCGGCGAGAAGGATCGTGTCGATGCCCCGCCGGCGGAGCTGGAGGTCGAGCTCGGTGCCGTAGAAAGCGCCCCACTGCCGCTTGGTGATGACCAGGTCGCCCGGCTCGGGTCCAAGCTCAGGGAGGATCTCGCTCCAGTCCGTCGGACGGGGTCCCGGCTGCCGCGCCGACGTGTCGGTCTGTGGGCGCAGCGCATCCCTGCCGTCCGCCGACGGGGTGACATGGACCAGGACGACGGTCCCGCCGGCCGCCCGGAGCGCAAGGGCCACGGCCACCGCGTGCGCCACTACGTCACTCGCAGGATGCGGGGCCGTCGGCGCCGCCGCGATTCCCCGCTGCAGGTCTATCACCACCAGGGCCGTGCGGGCCGGTGTGAGCGTCAGGTCCATTGCCTACCTCCTGCGCCTCAGCGCGGCTTCATTCGTGGTGCCGCGGTTGAGCCCTTAAGCTCCGCGGTCGAACCCGGGACCCCCGTCGCTGCCACCTTCTCTGCGTCGTAGTCGTGGATGTAGCGGGGCCCCCGCAGCCACGATGCAGCCGCGGCGCCAAGCGACAGCACGACGCAGACCGAGAACGCGATCTGCAGCCCATCGTGGAACGGGCCCGACAGCAGCTGCGGGAAGAACGACGTGCCAAGGATCGTCGAGCGGGCAGCGTCCGGAAGGGCCGCGAGCATCGACGGCGGGAGCAGGCTCGCCATTGGGTTGTAGCCGAGGAATGCCGCGAAGAGCGCACCGATCGGTGACACGCCGGAGACCCGCGATGCCGCGTCCGGCGGGACGCCTGCCGCAGTGAGGTGACCGAACAGGGCGCCAGGCAGGCCCGCCGATAGTCCCGCGATGACGAGCGTGAAGATCAGCGTCATGCTCAGGCTCATGGCGACGTTCTGGAACGTGGCCCGCATGCCTGATGAGGCACCGCGATGCTCGGGCGGAACGGAGTTCATGATCGATGCCGTATTGGGGGCAGCGAAGGCACCCATGCCGATCCCGAGCATGAGCAGGAGCAAGGCAAAGGATCCGTAGTCGAAGTCAGCAGGGAGCAAGAGGAAGCCCGCGAAGGCAGCCGCGGTGAGGAGCATGCCTCCGGTCGAGAAGTAGCGAGCTCCGTAGCGATCGGACAGCTTGCCGCTCAACGGTCCGGCGAGCAGGAAACCGGCCGTCATCGGGAGCATGTACAGGGCGGCCCACAACGGTGCGTCCTCGAAAGCGTAGCCGTGGAGCGGCAGCCAGATCCCCTGCAGCCAGACGATGAGGATGAACTGCAGACCGCCTCGGGCAAGGGATGAGAGAAACCCCGCTATGTTGCCGGCCGCAAACATCCGGATACGGAAGAGCTCGAGGCGGAACATCGGATCGGGCACGCGCCGCTCGACGGCGATGAAAACTCCGAGGAGCGCGGCGCCGCCCCCGAGCTCAGCGATAACCCAGGGATTACCCCAACCCATGCTGGCGCCGCCGTACGGCTGGATGGCATAGGTGAATCCAACAAGGACCAACGTGAGCCCGACCGCGAACAGCACGTTGCCCGGAATGTCCAGCCGCTGGTGCGCCCGGATTGTCGCCGTTTCGTGGAGCATCAGATACGCCCACACGGTGCCGAAGAGCCCGAACGGCACGCTCACGAGAAAGACGGCACGCCAGTCGAGCGCTGCCAGCACGCCGCCCAGCAGCAGTCCGCCGAAGGTCCCCGCGAGCATGCCGATCTGGTTCATGCCCATGGCCAAGCCGCGTTGGTCGGGCGGGAAGGCGTCGGTGAGAATGGCCGCCGAGTTCGCGAAGAGGAAGGCCCCGCCCACGCCCTGGACGATCCGGAAGATGATGAGTTCGAGGGCCGCGGTGTTGCCCTGTCCCTGGACGAAGAAGCACAAGATCGACCCCACCGTGAAGACCGCGAAACCCGCGTTGTAGAGACGAACGCGCCCGTACATGTCGGAGACTCGTCCGGCACTCACGAGTAGCGTTGCCGTGACGAGGGTGTACCCGACGAGCGTCCATAGTAGGTAGTCCGACTCACCCGGCCCGAGTGGGTCAATGCCGATGCCCCGGAAGATCGCCGGAAGCGCGATGAGCACCACGCTGCCGTTGAGTCCGGCCATGAACACGCCGAGCGTCGTGTTCGACAGGGCGATCCAGCGGTAGTCAATGTGGGCAAGACGGCGAGGACGCTGCGCCGTCATCCGCTCGCCTCGATGGTGACACCTGAAGCGGCTTGGAGCGGGCCTTCAACGACGCGTTCGAGAAGGTCGGCCAGAGTGGCCTGGTCGGTCGGATTGAGCGCTAGCAGGCGAGTCACGATTTCGCTGTCGCGCAGCGGTGCGGTCTCCTCGACTGCCTTACGTCCGGCCGGCGCCAGCCGAACGAGCGTGACCCGGCGGTCAGTCGGGCTGGCCAGGCGCTCCACCAGGCCTGCCCGCTCGAGACGATCTACCTGGTTGGTGATCGTAGAACGCGGCATGCCGAGTGCATCGCCGTAGGCGCTGATAGGGACCTCCCCCTCTCGCGCCAGCACGCGCACGGCGGCCAGGTCCGCCAGCGAGATGCCATGCTGGGACGCGAGCTTGCGCTGAAGGGGCTCCGCCAGCGCGACGGCCCTCAGGTACGCGCGCAGGACCCGGCGCTCCGTTGGGTCAAGGACCACGTCGCCATACTCCCAACTCTAGGATAGTCCGAAGAGCGGGAGCATTCTACAGGAGCGCTGGGCTGCGTGCAGCGGCCGGCAGGCAGGCAGGAGATCCTAATGCCGGTGATCAGCTAGCTCGGCGAGGGACGGCCAGCGTTCGGCATCGCGGCTGGACCTAGCAGGCGGCAAACCGCGACTAGCAGCCCACCAAGGGCGCTACGATCGCGTGACGATCTGCTTATCGTGTGTAGATTCGTGTCGCCGGGTCAGCGCCGGCCGACGCGATTCTTCAATCGTCTGCCTGCAATACAAGGGCGACGTTCGAAAGACAGCCCGCTCTGATCCCAGATTTGGCGCTCAGTCACCTGCCGCCGATCATCGTCCCGAAAAGGAGTCCTTCTGGGCCAGGGCTAGTCCACCAACCGCTAACTCGCGACTCTCATG
>PMIP01000046.1 GCA_003158295.1 Chloroflexota bacterium
GTGGCGCACGGCCTCGACGATGTCTCCGGTGCCGGCCTCGCCCTTGGTCCGGATCATGGCCGCGCCTTCATTGATTCGGCGCAGCGCCTCGCCGAGGTCCCGGCAGCCGCACACGAACGGCACCTTGAACTGGTGCTTGTCGATGTGGTTGGCCTCGTCGGCGGGTGTGAGGACCTCCGACTCGTCGATGTAGTCCACGCCGAGGGCCTCGAGAACCTGGGCCTCGACGAAGTGCCCGATGCGGGCCTTGGCCATGACCGGGATGCTGACCGCCGCCATGATCCCCTCGATCATGGCCGGGTCGCTCATGCGCGCCACTCCGCCCGCGGCTCGGATGTCGGACGGGACGCGCTCGAGGGCCATGACGGCGCAGGCGCCGGCATCCTCTGCGATCCGGGCGTGCTCTGGGGTAACGACGTCCATGATGACGCCGCCTTTGAGCATCTGGGCGAGGCCCTTTTTCGTGGCCCAGGTGGAGGTTTCGGCGGTCATGTTGCCAGTAGTTCCTTCTTCGGCGGGGAGCGGGGCGTGCCTCAACACACGACGGCCGGCCTCGCGACCGGATTATACGCGGCATCCCCCGAACCCCGGTTCGTGCCGCGCGCGGACCACCGAGTCCACGCTCAGTCTCGGTAGGTCATAGACCGTCCCGAAAAGAGGTCCTTCTGGGTCGGGGCGAAGGGAGGGCGCCCACGCTTTCCAACTGACCTAGGCGATTGGCGCCGGCGGCCGGGCTGCTGGTCGATGTGGCGGAGTCGGCGGTGTCACCAGAGTGGAAGCCGAGATAACGAGTTAACGTGCCAGCGGACCCAAGCTACTGCCCCGTCGCCGGAGGAGGTGTGTAGTCGGTGTTCTCGCTGAGTATCTCGGCGTAAACCAGTTGGTAGCCTTGTTGGCTGGACGGGAGTGCGCCGGGGGTCTCCTCCACGATTTGGAAGTCAAAGCCGGACTTCTGCCATACAGAACAGCACCCCGTCCAGCCCAGAGGCGTGAGGAGCGATTGGTAGTACGTAACGACAGAAGTGAAGTCGGAATTCGTTCCGAACTTACGGTCTACGTACGCGCCAGTAGTTCCCTCCTCTGGAGACGACCTTCGGGGCATGCTGCCCTGGCTCAGCAGCGTCGCCTCGGGGAACGGGGCAAGGTGGGACTCGGGCATCGCCTGCATGACCTTTATCGGACCGTAGTCATCGGTCTCGCAGCCGGCCAGGAAGACCGGGCACAGAACCAAGAGCAGGAGCAGGAGGTGGACCCTCGGGCTCCGCAGCCTTGCCACCTCTTCCCTCCGTGGGCTTACGACCGCTATGGGGCTGCCGATATGGCCAGCAGCAACCAGCGCTTACCAACGTACTCCAGGATGACCGTGAACGTGAAGCTGTTGGCTCCCGCTGAGACCCGAAGGCCCGTTTGGGCCGTCCAGTAGCCGAAGGTCGAGTCGATGAGTTTTGGCTCGCTGGTCAGTCGTACATCCACCCTGCCGGTACCCAGATGGCTCTGCCAGCCTGTGGTCATGCCGCTAATGAAGTCGGACCTGTTGGCCATCTGCTGCAGGGTGGGAGCGCCCATGTCATAGACGGCACCCCAGTCTTGGTGGTTCACAGCATCGACGACCTTTCGGAGCGCCTGGTCGGGCGAGGCGTCGGGTCGATCGCCGACCACAAGGTAGTGCCTGTTCGCCAGCCAGAGCTGGACGGAGGCATGGTCAACTGCCGGATCGATCTCGCCCTGGAGCCGAACTGAGACCGTCCGCAGGCTCTGTCCCGGCTGGTTGAGGCCCAAGTCAAGGTCGATGACAGCGTCAGTCTCAAGCGTGGCCGACCCGTTCACGCTCGACTCGATGTCCAAGCCAACCGGGACGCAGTGATGGACCTGGACCTGATGGACCTGGACCTGACCGATAGTTGACGGCAGCGACATGTGCGCGTCCGAGATGACCCGACGCGTCGAACTTGTGAAGAAGTCGAACAGACGGGAGTCCGAAGCCTCGTCGACGCCGAGCTGATATGCGCGCGCTGGCAACGATCGGCGAGTGCAGGCCGACGTATCATCGGAGTAGGTGTCGACCACGCGCGGAACACGCTGCCCGAGTAGACCGATGTCCAACTCATACCCGAGACGCCCCAACGCAGAAGCCACGCGAGGCAGCGATCTGCCGTGAGCGAGGCGCGACTGCTCCTGATCGACGATGACGTGGCGCATCTGGACGCCCTGGCGGAGCGCCTGGCTCGAGACGGCTTCGAGGTGGCTAAGGCAGCCGGTGGTGCCGAGGCGCTCGAGCAGCTGGACGCCGCCTGGCCGGACCTGGTCATCCTGGATCTGATGATGCCGGAGATGGATGGCCAGACCGTGGCGAGTCGCATCAAGAGCCGGGCCGACATCCCGATTCTCGTTCTGTCCGCGGTCGCGGCCGCGGACAGCAAGGCGGATCTCATCGCCCACTTCGCCGAGGACTACGTCACCAAGCCCTATGACTACGCGGAGCTGGTGGCGCGCGTTCGACGGGTCCTGCGCCGTCTTGCGGACCAGATCCCCGTCGAAGAACTGGCTCTGGGCGACCTTGTTCTCATCCCCCGCAAGAGAGAGGCGATAGTCCGCGGCCGGCACGTCTCACTATCGCCGACCGAGTCGCGCTTTCTGGCCACGCTGGCAGCCGGCATGCCACGAGCCGTCTCAACGGAGCAGCTGCTGCACAAGGTTTGGGCGGACTCGGACGGCGCGGATCCGGCATACGTCTGGGTGACCGTCCGGAGGCTCCGCCAGAAGCTCGAGGTAGATCCGGACCTACCTCGCCACCTCCTCACCGCGGCTGGTGGCGGCTACCGCCTCGTTGCCGACGAGCCCACCCGGTCGTAGCCGCTGCCCTGCGTTTGCTGGTCCAGACGCCGCACTAACGGGTGGGACCCATCGCTCGAAGGCTCAGCCTTTCGTACCAAAGTGGCGGAACGGTCGCTCACTGTACAAATGTGGCCCAGTCCGTAATGGTAGGCGCAAGGAACCGTGCCTACCCTCACATCCCTGGCATCAGGATGAGCTCACCTAGAGTCGGCAGTGGGTGGGACCGCCGACCGAGGAACTGGACGCAAACTGGGAGCAAGCCCATGTCGAACCCGAAGCCCGGCCAATCCGGCCGACGAAGCACTCGCAAACGTGGCCAAGCCATGGTCGAGTTCGCCATAGTCCTCCCCATTTTCATGCTCGTGTTGTCGGGGATCTGCGACTTCGGCTTCATGCTCTACCAGAGGATGACCGTCATCAGCGCTGCCCGCGAAGGCGCTCGCGCCGCCTCAATCGTGGAAGACCCCGGCGTGGGGGGAGCCGCGATCACAAACGCGGCCAGTGGGGCCGCGACAGCTGCGGCGGCGAGTGGCGGGGTAACGGTGACGGTTGCGGCGCCAGTCTGCTACCAGACGAGCTCGAATCCCAGCTCGACGACGCCGATCGACTGTTCCACCGTCATAAACGGTGATTCCGTTGCCGTGACAGTCAACTACACGTACCACATGTTCTTCCCGCTGGCGTTCGGGTCGACGTTCAACCTCAGTTCCACCGTCCAGATGGTCTTCGATAACCTCACGTGACGGGACCACCATGCGGTGCAGGGATTCGGGAGTAGCAGACATGCGGCACTTGCGAGGTTCACGACGGAGCGGCAGGCAACAGCGCGGGCAGATACTCGTCCTGTTCGAGCTGGTCATGATCATGATTCTCGGATTCGCCGCGATGGTCGTCGATCTGGGCGTGCTCCGGAACAACAGGCAGATCCTCGTGAACACGCTGGATTCGGCCGCCATGGCGGGCGCGTCCGTGTTGCCGGTCGACAACACGACAACGGGGCACACGGCGACGGATGCGAAGAACCTGATCGATGCGAATATCCAGAAGAACTACCCGGGCCTGACGGGGTACACGATCAGCTACAGGTGCCTGATCCGCGCGGACGCCGTCACGGGGCTTCCCATGATCTCGACGGATCTTCCGAGCATGTGCGACCCGCATAACGCCCTCGGGCACGTCCCGCCGGTGTATGCGGTCAACAGCGACTTCACGGGCGCCGGCAAGACGCGAGTCTCCGCCTGCGATCCCACCGCCGGCGACAGGTGCAACGTCGTCCTGGTCTCGGGCAGCGCGACCACGAAATACGCCCTGGCTCCCGTCCTCGGGGTCTCCAGCGGATCCACGGGAACGGTCGTGTCGGCCGCCTGCAAGGGGAGTATGTGCGGGGAGTCTACCGTGGTCCCTGTGGACCTGGTAGTCATCCTTGACCGCACGGGCAGCATGGCCGACAACTTCGGTGGGTACAACCCAAACTCGAATGGCGTCAAGATCCACAACCTGGAGACCGCCGCCAAGGCGATCCTCAACGTCTACGATCCGACGAAGCAGCGCGTGGCTCTCGCATTGACGGGCCCGGGCGCGGTGGACGCAGCCGGCAACCCCACGTTGGGTAGTTGCCCCGACGGCGGGACGGCCTATGGCACGGCAGACGACACCAACTTCTACCCTCAGACGACCCTGAGCGGCGCCAGCACTACCTTGAGCAGCGCGGCAACCACAATCAACGCCCCGACAACGACCTTGAGCGCCGCGACCGCATCGACCACCCTGAAGAACGCCATCACCACCACCGGTGGTACGTCGATCACCGTCAATTCGGCGACAGGTTTCCCGGGTGTCCCGTTCTACATCCAGATCGATAGCGAGCAAATGAAGGTGACTGCCTTGGGCACGAACTGGACTGTGGCTCGCGGCCAGAACGGTACAACTGCCGCCACGCACCTCAAGAGCGCGACCGTGACCTACCTCGCCGTCGGGCCCGCGGACACAACGCTCACTGTCACCTCGAAAGCCGGGTACCCGGCGACTTATCCGTTCAGCATCTCGATCGGTTCCGAGCAGATGACGGTGACTAGTAGTCCGACCGGCACAACCTGGGCCGTAACGCGCGGCGCGGGCGGCACCACCGCCGCCGCCTACGCCAACGGCGCGGTGGCGATTCTGCTCGTCACCGCCACATCCACAGCACTGCCGGTGACCTCGGCGGCCGGGTTCCCGACGAGCGGCAACTACACCATCAAGGTTGATAACGAGCAGATGTCGGTGACCGGCGGTCAGGGCACGACGTTCTGGACCGTGCAGCGCGGTCAGGGCGGTACAACCGCCGCCGCGCACAACAACAATGTGGCTGTGTCGTGGGACGTCGACAAAGACGACGCTACGATCTATGTCGCGTCGGAGGCCGCGTTCCCAACCAGTTTCCCATTCACCATCAAGATCGATTCCGAAGAGTTGAAGGTAACCGCCGCCCCCACCAGCACAACCTGGACTGTAACGCGCGGATACGACAGCACCACCGCCGCCGCACACGCCGGCGGCGCAGCGGTCAAGATGGTCGTCGGCAAGGCGGACACCACGATCCGGATCGTGTCGGCGACCGGGTTCCCGGCGACCGGCAACTACATCATCGCGGTCGATAACGAGAGGATGCAGGTAGGTAGCGTCTCGGGCACGTCGACGGCGACGACGACCTTGAACGTTACCCGCGGCGTCAGCAGCACCACGGCTGCCACGCACACCAGCGGCACGACGGTGAAGAACTGGACCAGTTGGGACCCCAACACGTACAGTGCCGGTGACCCCAGCTCGAACACCGCAGGCGTATGGGTCCCGGTAGGCCTCAGCGGCACCGACACGGACTCCCCTCTTCCGAATCCCAACGGGCTTGCTGGAACGTATGAGCAGGGAGGCGTGGCGAACCCGGCTACCCCCCTCGTGAAAGCGATCAACTGCATCTCGGCGAGCTCCGCCGGCACGACCCTGTCAATGCCCATCAGGTATGCACAGTGGTACCTCGACACGTATGGCCGCCCGGGCGTGACCAAGGGCATCCTCCTTGAGACCGATGGTCATCCGGAGATGAGCAGCGACTTCACGGACGGCTACCAATTCACGTGCGCTGCTGCGATTGCCGCAGCCAGTGCAGCGAAGGCCGATGGAATCAAGGTCTATGCCGTCGGCTACGGCCTCGGCCAGGGCAACAACAATGGGAAGTGCGCCGACATGGGGTGGGGTGGCGAGCAGTTGCTGCAGACGGTAGCCTCAGGTACCGCTGCCCCGTACTACTTCAACTCGCCCACTGGATCGGACCTCGCCGCCTACTTCCAGCAGATTGCCATCAATCTCGCCAACGGCGGAACCCATATCATCCAGCTGTATCCGCTGCCTGTGGTCACGGGCGTCGGCAGCAGCTCCGTTTCGGGCATGTACTTCACCGGCGCGTCCTCGGTCATGTTCGGCGGGGCGTCGGCCGGGATCGGGACCGTCACCGACACCTCAATCTCGATAACGCTTCCCGGCGGCCTCACCCACGGCCAGACGTATCCCGTCGTCGTGACGACGCCCGGCGGCTCATCGGCCCCATACGATTATCTATACCCTTAGCCACTAGTCTGGCAGTTCGATCCGGCGGCCTCGCGGCCGCCGGATCTCGTTTGGGGGCCAAACGACCGGCCTGGGGCGGCCGCGAGGCACGGGCGGGCGGGGACGCAGCGCCTTCCTCTGATACGATGCGCCCATGGACGGCGTGGTCCTGGTTCTCAATCAGAGCTACGAGCCGCTCAACGTCTGTAACCTGCCCCGGGCCTTCCGACTGGTCTTCGGCGAAAAGGCCGAAGTCCTCGAGTACGACCATCAGGTGATCCGGACGCCGCGGCAGGACTTCCGTGCGCCGTCGGTGATCCGGCTGCAGCACCAGATCCGGCGGCCCCGGCCGCGCGTCAAGCTGACGCGCCGCGAGGTCTTCATCCGCGACGCATACACGTGCCAGTACTGTGGCCGCAAGACCGGCGATCTGACGCTCGATCACGTCGTACCGCGCCACCGCGGCGGGTCGCACACGTGGGACAACCTGGTCACCGCCTGCAAGGCCTGCAATCACCGCAAGGGCGGCAAGCTGCTGGACGAGGCCAGGCTCCGGCTGGCGCACCGGCCCTCGGAGCCGCGCTGCGACGTGTACTCGGTTTTCACCCCGTATCTCCGCGACGACAGGAACGAGAGCTGGCGAACGTACCTTTTCCTTGGCCATTGACGGGGTGAGGGCCTGACTGGGAAGCCCGCGGTCCGGCGGGTTGCGGCGGTTGCACGATGAGCCGGGGAAGCATGACGGGAAGCCAGCCTGTTCGGGACAAGGCAACGCATGGAGGCCGCTCGAAGAGCGGTACTACGCCACCCGCGCCGGGCCGGGCGGAGATTCCGGCTCCCGTCGGAGATCTGCTCGCCACGCTCCAGCGCGGAGGCCAGGCGGCCTACGTGGTTGGGGGGTGCCTGCGCGATGCCCTCCTGGGCCGTGAGCCGGCCGACTGGGACCTGACCACCGACGCTCCGCCCGAGCGGATCCAGGCTCTCTTCCCCAGATCCATCTACGAGAACCGCTTCGGGACGGTGGTCGTGCGCCACGCCGGCGCCCAGTACGAGATCACGACCTTCCGTCGCGACGTCTCCTACTCCGACCACCGACACCCGGATGCGGTGCAGTTCGGCACGTCCATCCGCGAGGACCTGGCCCGCCGCGACTTCACCGTAAACGCGATCGCCTGGGGCGGCCGCCCGGCCGAAGAGCCGGCCTTCATCGATCCGCACTCTGGCCGCCACGACCTGGCCCGCCGTCTCCTGCGGGCGGTCGGCGATCCGGATCTGCGATTCGGCGAGGACGCCCTGCGGATGATCCGGGCGGTTCGCCTGGCGGCCACTCTCGATTTCCAGATCGACCCTGCCACCGCGGAGGCGATCGGTCGTAACGCAGGACTGGCCGCCGGCCTGTCGGGCGAGCGTGTCTTTGCCGAGTTGCTCAAGCTGCTCGCCGCTCCGGCCCCGTCAGTCGGCCTGCGCCTGATGGAGCAGACCGGGTTGCTGGGCGTTGTCGCCCCGGACCTGGCCCGCCAGCACGGGATAGAGCAGAACAAGGCCGACGGCGAGGATCTGTGGGATCACACCCTGCGCACCGTCGACGCGGCTCCCAACCGATCGCTGATACGGCTCGCGTCCCTCCTCCACGACCTTGGCAAGTCCGATACGCTGGCCGACGGCCACTTTCACGGGCACGAAACCGTCGGGGCGGCCATGGCCCGCGACTACCTGGCGGGCCTCCACGCCCCCCGCGCCCTCCAGGAGCGAGTGGCTCATCTCGTGGCGCACCACATGTTCTCGTACGAGCCCAAATGGACCGACGCCGCGATACGGCGCTTCATCGGCAAGATCGGGCCGGGCTCGGTCGACGACCTGCTCGCCCTCCGCGCGGCCGACAACGAGGGCAGCGGGCTGCCCGCGGACGCGGGCCACCTGGCCGAGCTGGCCTCTCGAATCCAGGCCGAGCTGGCCGCTCACGTGGTGCTGGGACGCGACCGGCTCGCCGTCGACGGCGACGATCTGATGGCCGAGCTGGATCTGCCGCAGGGTCGCCTGCTGGGCCGGCTGCTCGACGACCTGACGGAGCGAGTCATCGCCGAACCGGCGCTCAACGATCGCGCAATCCTGATCGAGATGGCTCGCCAGTCGATATCGGACGGCCGGTTGTTGGACAATCGGACATCGTGATGCGAACGAACCCGATGCCACGCCAACCCACGACTGGGGCCGCCTGATGTACGAGTTGCTGCTACAGGCCGAGAAGGCCCTGGCCGACGGCTTGCTCGTCCAGGCGGAGCAGACGTACTGGCAGCTGGTCGAGCTGGATTCGGCGAACGCAATCGCGCTCGCCGGACTGGCGCAGGTCTCGCTGGAACGCGGCGACGAGCGGTTGGCCCGCAGGTTCGCCGATCGGGCGATGGCCATCGATCCGGAGAACGTCGTTGCCGGGCGTGTCGTCGCCGCGCTCGAACACAAAGGCGCCGAAGACGAGGCGAAGGCGCCCGACCTACCCCTGGCCGCGGCTCGGCGCCTGGAGGCCCTCAGCAAGCGCCGCGTCACCTCGGCGGAGCCGGCCGAAGGCGAAGACGCCTCGGCAGACACCGCAGCCAACGAGTCAAAGGCGAAACACAGGAGTCGCCATAAGGCCGGGCGCCAGGCCGCGTTGCCGCAGCCTGCGCCACGCGACGCGACGCGGCACGAGCCCCACCACGCCATGCCGCCGGGAAAACGACGCTTCGGCGCAGCCGAGCTCCGGACCCCGACTCCAGACGCCTACGCGGCCGCAGAAGCCGCCGCCGCGGTAGAAGCGGTCGATGCTCTCGACGGCGCCGATGAACCTCCCACCGAGGTGCCGAGTCAGGTCTCCGGCGAGGCGGACGACTCGGGAACGGTCGAGGCCATCGGGGCCGAGGAAAGCGTCGCCATGCGCCTCGCTCTCCTCGAGGACGGAACCGATCTCGAAGAAGCGTGGCTGCAGGAGGCCGAGGAAATCGAGGCCAAGGGAATCGCGGCCGAGAAGATCGAGGCGAAAGAGGCGGAAGCGAAGGAGGCGGAGGCGAGGGAGGCGAGGGAGGCGACGGAGGCGAGGGAGGCGACGGAGGCCGCGACGGAAGTGGGCGCGGCCATCACGGTCGAGCCGGAGACCGCAGCGGTGGACGAGGCCGCGGCCATCAGCGTGGAGGCCGTCGCCGATACGACTGAAAGGGAAGCCGCCGAGCTCGAGGCAGCCTGGGCCCGAGAGGCGGAGGCTCGCTGGATGCTCCATGTCGCGGCTGTCGAGGCGGACGCCGTGGTCGAGGCAGACGCGGCTGTCGAGGCAGAGGCTGCGGTCGAGACCGCTCCAGTGATCGAGGCGGAGGCTGCGGTCGAGGCCGCTGCGGTGCTCGACACGAGCGTGCCCGAGTGGCAGGCCGATGAGCCGGCCGTGCCCGAGCCGGCGCCGGCCGGCTCGATCGATCAAGGGTCCCAGGTTGCCGAGCCCCGCGCCGATGAGTTGGAAGCCGCCGAAGCCGAAGCCGCCCGTCTCGCCCCCAGGGAGTTGCTGGAGTCGCAATCTGTCGAGTCCGGCGACCTTGTCGAGCGCGAGGGCCTGCCGCTGCAGCCTTTCGCCGAGGACGCCGAGGACCTATCCGAGAAGGAGGCCGAGATTCAGGCCCTGCGAGAAGCGCTCGCCATTGTGCTGGGGAGCGAGGGCCAGACCGGTTCGGTCGACCCATGGAGCGCCCAGGACGCGGCGCCGTCGTCCGCGACTCCGGCGGCGCAGCAGGTCGCAACTCCGGCCGATCGGTCGGACGAGTCCGCGACCCAGGGGGAGCTTGCCGGACCGCCCGAAACCGCCGGACCGCCCGAAACCGCCGGACCGCCCGAAACCGCCGGATCGGACCAACCCATCCCCGAGACCGAATCCGAGCCAGCGTCGCGCCGCAGGAAGGGCCTCTTCCACCGCTTTGGAGGCAGTTGAATGCGCATCCTAGTGACCGGCGGGGCCGGGTACATCGGGTCCGTTTCCGTCGAGGCATTCGTCCAGGCCGGCCATGAGGTGACCGTCCTGGACGATCTGTCGACCGGCCACCGCAGCGCGGTGTCTGAGAAAGCGACCCTCGAGGTCGGCAGCTACGGGGAGACCGACGCCGTGGTCGCGCTGCTGCGGACACACGGCATCGAGGCGGTCCTCCACTGCGCCGCAAAGTCGGTCGTCGGCGAGTCCATGACGGATCCGGCCAAGTACTTCCGCGAGAACGTCGTGGGCGGCATCGCGCTCCTGGAAGCGATGCGGACCGCCGGGGTCAGGCGCATCGTCTTCAGCTCGACGGCAGCCACGTACGGCATGCCCGAACGCACGCCGATCGTGGAGTCCGATCCTATTCGGCCCATCAGCGCCTACGGTGAGACGAAGCGGGATGTCGAAGGGGCGATAGACTGGTACGGCTACGGCTATGGCTTCAGGAGCGTGATCCTGCGCTACTTCAACGCCGCCGGCGCGAGCTCCCGGAACGGTGAGCTGCACTCGCCGGAGACGCACCTGATCCCTAACGTGCTGGCCGCTGCCGAGGAAGGACGCGAGCTGACGCTCTTCGGCGATGACTACCCGACTCCGGACGGCACGTGCGTCCGGGACTACGTCCACGTCGAGGATCTGGCCGCGGCGCATCTGCTCGCCCTCCTGGCCACCGAACCGGCCGATCCTCGCACCGGCCCGCCGGCCGGGCCGTGCCAGCCCCTCATATGCAACCTGGGGAGTGGCACGGGATTCAGCAACCGCCAGGTGGTGGCGGCCGCCGAGGCCGTGGTCGGGCACGGCATCCCCGTCCGAATGGGGCCGCGCCGTGACGGCGACCCGGCCGTGCTCGTGGCCAGCGCCGAACGAGCCGCGGAGGTCCTGGGCTGGCGGCCCCGCCACGGCACGCTCGAGGAGATCATCGGCTCGGCTTGGGCACGGCGCCGGGCTAATCCGTAGGGTCTCGCCTACCCGCGGGCGTAGAATCCGGCAATGCCCTTCCTGCGCCGCGCGGCCCCGCCTGCCCCACCCGAGAGCCCCGAGCAGTGGCGGCCGCAGCAATTCGGGCGACGCGGTCGGCCCGTCCGCGATCCGCTGATCGAGCCAAGCTGGGGAGGCGTGCGCATCCTGGCCCGGTTCGAGCTCGGCCGTACCCTCCTGGTTGACGAGGAGGGCGTCGACTGCACGGACGAGTTCGCCGTCGTGGCGGACGCCATCACCGCGGCGGTCCTGGCCGAAGCGCTGATTCTCGATGGCTTCCTCACGGTGGAGCCTACGCAGGCCACGGCGGGCGTCGCGATCACCGGCATCGAGCCCCCAAGCGCGGGCCAGCTGATGACCCAGATGCTCGTTGGCACTCGCCGATCGCGCCCCTCGGGATCGACCCATCGCCTGGATCCGGACCGCCCGATCGCCTTCGTCGCGGTGGATCTTCTGAGCATCGATGGGACGGGCCTGCTGGACGTCCCGCTGCTGGAGCGCAAGCGCCTCCTCGACGGAGCCTTGCAGACCGGCGAGCTGGTCCGCGTCACCCCCTTCGTTCGGCCGCCCATAGGCACTTTCGTCGCTACGTGGCGCGCTCTCGGCTTCGGGGCGCTGGCCTTCAAGGCGGCCAACAGCCGCTACCTACCGGGCCGCCGCAACGCCGACTGGTCCATCTTCCCGACGCCCATCAAGTAGGCGCGCCGCCCGCAGCACCTGCCCCGGACGCGCAAGGCGTGGTACGGTGACGACGATGCCGTCCAGCGCCCTCACGCCAGCAATTCGGGACCAGATCGCCCGGCTCGGTTGTGCCGACATCATGGTCGGCATTCCGAGCTTTCGGAACGCGGCGACCATCGGCCACGTCGTCCGCGCGGCTCAGGCCGGCCTGGTCCAGTACTTCCCGGACCTGCGCCCGGTCCTGGTAAACGCCGATGCCGGCTCACCTGACGGCACGCAGCGCGTCGTGGTGGAGACCGAACCCCCCGGCTACGTCGAGCAGATCCTGCTCGTGCACCCCAAGAACCGCCTCGATCGAGTCAGCCTGACCTACCCCGACGTGGATGGGATCGGCGGCAAGGGTGCGGCCCTACGGACCCTCTTCGAGATGGCGGCCGCGCTGGAGGTCGAGGCGCTGGTGGTCGTCGACTCGGACCTGAGGTCGATCGTTCCGGAGTGGATCGAGCTGCTTGCCGGCCCGATCATGAAGGGCGGGTACGACTTCGTGGCTCCCCTCTACGCGCGTTACAAGTACGACGGCACGATCACCAACACCGTCACTTACCCGGTGACGCGGGCCCTGTACGGGCACCGCATCCGCCAGCCGATCGGCGGCGACTTTGGGATCAGCGGTGACCTGATCCGTCACTACCTCGAGCAGGACAGCTGGACGCCCGACGTCTCCCGCTTCGGCATAGACATCTGGATGACCACGACCGCTCTGACCGGCGGCTTCGCGGTGTGCCAGACGCGGTTGGGTGCCAAGATCCACGATGCCAAGGATCCGGGCTCGGACCTGGGGCCGATGTTCCGCGAGGTCGTCGGGACGCTGCTGACGATGGCGCGAGACAACGCGGACCGTTGGCTCGGCATCAGCGGCAGCCATGACGTACCCGTCTACGGGTTCGAGCGGTACGCCGAGCCGCCCGCGCTGGAAGTCGACACGCTGCGCCTGCTGAGCCAGTTCCACGCCGGTTCACTGACCCTGGCCGAGACGTGGCAGCGGTTCCTGGCGCCGAGCAACTGCAAGCACGTGCTCTCGCTCGCCGAGGAGGCCGGATCACTGGCCGAGGCGGCCGCCCACCGCCTGGGACTTGGACGAGAGTCCGGCGCGAGTTCCGCGGGGGATGGGCCGCTGTCGACAGACTTGCTGTCCGATGCCGTGGCCGCCTTCCACTTCCCGGACGATCTTTGGGCCCGCGTCTTCTACGATCTGCTGGTCTTCGTGAGCTCCGGCGACGTGCCCGTGGAGCGGCTCGTGGCGGCGTTCGTGCCGATCTACTTCGGCCGGGTCGGGAGCCTCGTCGTCGAGAACCGACGCCTCACCGACGACCAGGCCGAGGAGCGGGTCGAGCGGCAGGCCCGCGAGTTCGAGCTGCTCAAGCCCTATCTCGTCAAGCACTGGCAGGAAGCGGCCGATGCCCGCGTCGTCAGCGCCGGCACCGCCGACCGTGAGGCAGCCGCGGAGGATGGAGCGGTCACCGGCCGTGCCGCAGCCCCCAGTCGTGCCGCAGCCACCGGTCGTGGTGCGGCCGGCAACCGTGGCGCAGCCTCCGCGAGCGCGCCGAAGCGGCGCGGCCGGCAGACGCGCGCACCGCAAGAGCCCGCTTGATGACGCGCACGCCACTCCCGTCTCGGATATTGATTCCGGTGGCGAACCCGCTCACCGCCCAGGAACTCGTCCGGCTCGGTGCCTCGCTGATGGATCGCCGGACCGGAATCCTGACCGTGCTCGGTATCGTGGAGGTGCCTGAAGGGACGCCTCTCAGCGAGGGCGCCACGCGTGCCCGGCAGGCCCGCCGGCTCCTCCAGAGAGTTCTCGACTACGCCCCGGAGGGGGTCACAATCCACCCCATCGTCCGCATTGGACGTCGCGCGGCCGAGGGGGTCGTCGAGGCCGCCGCAGAGCTGGACGCGGACCTGATCGTCTTCGGTTGGGGCGGCAAGCCATCGCCGGCCAGGCCCGGGGCGCAGGCGTCGGTCTTCTCGCCGACGATCGACGAAGTCGTTCGCGACTCCCCCTGCGACATCGCCGTGGTCAAGCAACGCGGCCCGGCGGAGATCAAGCGCATCCTCGTGCCGATCCGCGGCGGCCCTCACGCCGTCCTGGCGCTGCGTTTCGCCGACGCCCTGGCTCATCGCAACGACGGCCGCATCGTGGCCCTGCACCTCGTCCCGCGCGGCATCGCCGAGGGACTCCGAACGCAGTCCGAGCGCGCCCTGGCCCACTTCATCCGCCAGCACGCGGACGGCCAGGTGGAGCAGGCCGTTCGCGAGGCGCCGAACATCCGCAATGCCATCCTGCGCGAAGCCGAGACCGCGGACGTGGTCGTCATGGGCGCCTCCGCCGCGCCGGCCACCAGCAACGGAGAGACCTACCTGTTCGGAGCTCTGCCAGAGGCGATCGCGACCCGCTCGCGCAAGACCGTGATCGTCGTCAAGACCCGAGAGGCCATCGGCCAGGCCACGTTCGAGAAGCTGGAGCAACGGGCCGAAACCCTGGCCGCGGCCGAGCGGGCGGCCCACGAGGCTCGATCGGTTCCGCTTCGGGTGGAGCGCTGGTTCGGCGAGTCGAACTTCCATCACCGGGAGTTCGGGGACCTGGATCGGCTGGTCAACCTCAAGCGCAAGCAGGGCCTCACCGTCAGCCTGGTCCTGCCGTCTCTCAACGAAGAGGAGACCATCGGCGAGATAGTGGGCAAGGCCCGGCGCGAGCTGATGGAACGTCATCCGCTGGTAGACGAGCTGCTCGTCATCGACTCCGACTCGTCCGACGGGACCCGCGAGGCGGCCGCGTCCGAAGGCGCCCGGGTCGTCATCCATCAGCAGGTCCTGACCAGATACGGCAGCTTCGCCGGCAAGGGCGAGGCTCTCTGGAAGAGCCTGTACGAGACGAGCGGCGATATCGTCGTCTGGGCCGACACGGACGTCCGCAACTGGCACCCGCGCATGGTGTACGGCACCGTCGGGCCTCTCATCGCCGAAGAGCGGATCCAGTACGTGAAGGGCTACTACCGGCGCCCCATCGTCGAGGACGGGATCCTCAAGGAGGGTGGCGGTGGACGGGTCACCGAGCTGGTCGCCCGGCCGCTGATCAATCTCTTCTTTCCCGAGCTGTCCGGCCTGATCCAGCCTCTCTCCGGCGAGTACGCGGGCAGGCGGAGCCTGCTCGAGACGCTCTCCTTCTTCACGGGCTATGCCGTCGAGATCGGCCACCTCATCGACGTCGCCGAACGGTGCGGGCTCGAGGGCCTGGGCCAGGTTGACCTGGAGCGGAGGATCCACCGCAACCAGGAGCTGGAGGGGTTGTCGCGGATGAGCTTCGTCATTCTCCAGGCGGTCATGAAGCGGCTCGAGGAACGGAGCAAGACACGGCTCTTCGCCGATCTCGGATCGACGATGAAGCTGCCGCGCTCCGGGCACGGTCGCCTGGGACTGGAGGTCATAGAGCTGGCCGACCACGAACGCCCGCCGATGATCCGCATCCCCGAATACCTGGAAAAGCGGCGAAACGAGGGTGCCGCGGGGGTCGCCCAAGCGGGCCGGACCGCGGCCACAGGCGCAGCTCCCCAGGAATCGCTACCGAGCGGTGGGCTGCCGGCACCCGGCCGCGAAGGGTCGAGTTCCGGCCGCGAAGGGTCGAGTTCCGGCCCCGAAGGGCCGGCGGTGTCGCGATGACCGGTCGCGGCGATCGTCTTCGCGTGCTCCTCGCGCCCGACTCGTTCAAAGGCTCGCTCTCGTCCGTGGAAGTGGCCAGAGCTCTGGCCGATGGCTGGGCGCTGGCCCGTCCGCACGATGAACTCATCCTGGCGCCGCTCGCGGACGGCGGCGAAGGAATGCTCGCGGCAATGGCGGCGGCCGGTGGCTGGGGGTGGCAGGAGTGCCCGGCCCACGACCCGTTGGGACGTCCGCTGACCGCGCGCTGGTTGCTGTCCGCGGATGGAGAGCGGGCCGCGGTCGAGCTGGCCGAGGCGTCCGGACTCTCCCGCCTTCCTGAGGGAGAGCCGCGCGCACCTCTCGCGGCCACAACCGATGGCACCGGCGAGATTCTGCAGGCGGTCCTGGACGCGGGCGTTCGCCACGTGGTCATGGGAGTCGGCGGCAGCGCCACCACGGACGGAGGCGCGGGGCTGCTTCGCGCCCTGGGGGTCTGGTATCGAGGCTCCGGCTGGCCGCTGCCCGGACCGATTCCCGACCTCGACGTAGTCGACCTGGCCGCCCTCGATCCGCGCATCGGCGAGCTGGAGCTGCGCATCGCCTGCGACGTGACGAATCCGCTGCTCGGTGAGGAAGGCGCCGCTGCCGTATACGCTCCGCAGAAAGGCGCCTGGCCGGAGGACGTGGTCAAGCTCGAAGCCTGGTTGACGCAATACGCCGACCTGCTCGAGACGGCCTCCGGAACGCGGGCCCGGAACACGCCGGGCGCGGGGGCGGCCGGCGGCACGAGCTTCGGGTTGTTGTGCCTGGCGCCCCGGATGCGTGCGTTCGAGCTGGTCCCCGGGATCGAAGTGGTCATGCAGGAGACGGGCTTCGATCAGCAGCTCGTGGGAGCCGATCTCGTGGTCACCGGAGAGGGCCAGATCGACGCTCAGACGGCGTTCGGCAAGACGGCCCTTGGCGTCGCGCGACGCGCCGCGGCCGCCGGGGTGCCGTGCCTGGCCGTCGGCGGCTCGGTGACGCCTGAGGGAGTCACGGCTCTGGCCAAAGCGCGGGCCCTGGCGATACCGATTCTCGATGGGCCGATGACGCTGGAGGACGCCATGAGCAGGGCCATGCCGCTCGTCACCGCCGCCGGCGAGCGCCTGGCACGGGTCGTCGAGTTGGGCGCCCTGGTGGGTGAGCGGCGAGGCGCACGAGCCGAGGCCGCGGGCACGACCGAGGCCACTGCCAAAGCCACCGCCACGGCCGGCGCCCGAACCACGGCGGATGTGCCGGCGAGAGAGTCGGTCGCGTGACGCCGGCCGGAAGTAAGAGCCCGAAGCCTGCCGCAAGACGGGCCCCGAAAAAGCGCTCTCCGGAGCAGGTCGCCCGAGCGTGGGCCCGCCAGCTGGACACCAAACGCCCGGGGCTGGTCGCCTTCGTTCTGGATCGCCTGGCCGATGCGAACGGCCGGCCGGCGTGGCAACGCCGCCTCGATCCAACGAGCGAGCTGGTCCTGACGATCCTCTCCCAGAACAGCGCCGATACCAACGCCGAGGCCGCCTTCGCCTCCCTCCGGGCCGCCTACCCGTCCGCGCCGGCGCCGGCCGGCGCCTTCCTCGAACCGCGCTCGTTCGCCGGCTGGGGCGGCCGCGGGCTGCCGGATCTCCCTCCGCCGGACTGGTCGGCCGTGGACGCTGCGCCAATCGGGGAGTTGATCGACGTCATCCGCCCCGGCGGCCTGGCGCCGCAGAAGGCGCCGCGCATCCAGGCCGCCCTGCGAGCGTTGCTTGCCAACGGCGGCGGCTACTCGCTCGAGTTCCTGGCCGGCATGCCAGCCCTGGAGGCCCGCGACTGGCTCGCGGCGATCCCGGGCATCGGCAAGAAGACGGCGTCCGTGGTTCTGTTGTTCAGCTTCGGACTGCCGCTGATGCCGGTGGATCGGCACGTACATCGGGTCAGCTCGCGGATCGGCCTGATTCCGTCAAAGGCGGACGCGGATGCGGCCCACGACTACTACCTGGCGATGTTGGGGCCGGAGCAGATGTACGAAACCCATGTCTCGCTGATCACCCACGGCCGGCGAACGTGCCACGCCCAGCGCCCCGACTGCGAGCACTGCCCGCTGGCCCCTCGCTGCCGCTACTTCGACCCGAAGGCGGAATAGGGCGGAACTCGGAGGGAGACGCGCTCGGTCGGGAGCGCGCACTCGCCATGTTCGCGCTGCTCTTCCCCAACCTATACTCGCGGCGACGCCCGCGTCACTGGGCCCTCGGGGGAGGCAAGAGCGCAATGATCGAGCCCCGGCCGCAACGGATCCTGCTCGTCGACGACGACGCAAACCTGCTGGTCGTCCTGGCCGAGCAGCTTCACGACGACGGCTACGAGGTGTCGACGGCGCGCGACGGCCAGGAGGCGTTGCGACGGCTCGAGGCCGGCTGGCCGGACCTCATCCTGTTGGACCTGATGATGCCTCGTGTAGACGGCCTGGCCGTGGCTCGCGAGATCAAGGCCGCGGCGGATCTTCCGATCATCGTCCTCTCGGCGATAGACACCGCCGACAGCAAGGCCCACTTGCTCGACGAGGTCGCGGAGGACTACGTCGCCAAGCCGTACAACTACCCCGAGTTGCGTGCTCGAATCCAGCGCGTCCTGCGCCGCCTGGGCGATCGGATCCCGCGCCAGTCGCTGGTGCTGGGGCCGAACCTGACGATCGACCTGCATCGCCGAGCCGCCACCGTGGGCGGGACCGAAGTCAAGTTGACACCGACGGAGTCACGGCTTCTGCACGCCCTGGCCGGCCACCTGGGCGAGGTCGTCCCGACCGAAACGCTGCTCGCCCGAGGATGGACGGAGACCGAAGGGGCCGACACCTCTTACGTCTGGGTCTCGATTCGCCGGCTCCGCCAGAAGATCGAAGTGGATCCGGACAATCCGGTTCATCTACTGACCGTGCGGGGCGTCGGGTACCGCCTGGTGTCGACTCGTGACGACGCCTGACGGGTCCGGAGCCGAGTCGGGTCGCGCGAGCGCCGGCTTCGGCGCGGACGAGGGCGCGGTCGACCGCAGGCGCTCGGGCACCGCCGACCGCAGGCGCTCGAGCACTGTCGACCGCGCGGGCGGCGGCGGGGAGGGTGGCAAGGGCGAAGGCACGGCCGGCCAAGGGCGCGTGGGCACGGTCGGCCGCGCGGACGGCGGCACGGGCGAAGGCACAGGCGTCCGCACCGGCGAGGGTCCCCGGACCTCCGGGCGCCTCGGCCTGTCGTTCCGAGTCCTGCTCACGGTAGGTCTGATCGTCGCGGCAGTGCTGCCGCTGGCCGTCTTCGGCTCGATCCTGATGCTGGCCGGCCTGTACACCAACGGCCGTGTAGTCGTGCCGCTGCTGATCGCCGCGATCGTGGGCGCCGCCTTCTTCGGTCTGCTCGTGGCCGCCTTCGCCGGAACCACGCTCACCTCCCCGCTGCGCTACATAGCCGCCGCGGTGGAGCGGGTGGCTGCCGGCGAGCACAGTCCGCCGATCCACCTTGCGGGCGACGATGAGCTGGCTCGTCTGGCCGAGAGCCACAATCGCATCGCTGCGGATAGCCAGCGACGCAATCGCGAGCTGGACGCGTTGCTGAACGCCGTCGCAACCTACACGCCGGCTCAGGGAGTCAAGGCGCTCGCGGCCCTCGCCGAGAAGGACGCCTGCCACATCTACCGCCTGATCGACTGCCGTCTGGCGCTCGTCGATCCGGCTACGGTGCCCCTGGAGGAATCGATCCCCGGCGACCCGCGCCCGGTTCGCGCGGACGTCACTGCCGGCGGCGAGAACATGGGCGTCCTCACCGGCCACCTTCCGGCGACCCGCGGGTGGGAGCGCGCCGACCAGGATCTGCTCGACCTGTTCTCGGCCGAGGTCGGCGTGGCCCTGCGCAACGCCGAGCTCTTCGGCCAGATCGAGAGCCAGAACGCCAGACTGCTCGAGCTGGACGCGGCCAAGGACGAGTTCCTGCGAGGCGTGAGCCACAACCTGCAGAGTCCCCTGACCAGCATTCGTGCCTACGTGGACCAGCTCCGGGCTGGCTCGGACGAAGCGGCTCGCGACCGGCGCCTTCAGATCGTGGCCGAGCAGGCCGACCGCCTGACGCGTCTCGTCCGGCAGTTGCTGACGGTGACCCGCCTGGAGGCAGGAGTTCTTCGATCCGAGGTCGAAGTGTTCGCCGTAGGGCCGCGGGTTCGGCGGGCCTGGGAGGCTCTCAACGCCGCGGAAGTCGCCTTCGAGCTGCGCGACGAAGGCCGCGGCTGGTTGGCCGTGGCGGACCCGGATCAGCTGGATCAAGTCCTGTGGGCGCTGCTGGACAACGCCGTGAAGTACGGCGGCAGCGACGGCCGGGTCGAGGTAGACGTGCAGGCGGATGAGACGAGCGGCCGTCTCGACGTCACCATCGCCGACCACGGCCCCGGCGTCTCGGAGGCGGACCGCAAGCGGCTCTTCAAGCGTTTCAGCCGAGGCGAATCCCAGGGGAGTGGCGAGGGCACCGGGCTGGGCCTGTACGTTTCCCGGCAGCTGCTTCGGACCATGGGTGGCGAACTGCGGTTGGAGCCCGCTCGCCAGGGAATCGGGGCCGCGTTCACGCTGTCGCTGCCTGGAGAAGCGCCGGGCGACGGCGACTGAACACCGCGGCCGAGCTCCTGCGGGCAAGGCTCCGGAGCGCCGCGGCGCGCCCCTCCGGGCCACGCTCCCGCGGACAAGGCTCCGGAGGCGCCGCGGCACGCCCCCCGGCCGACCTACCGCGGATCCCGAGCCGGGTTTAGTTCGGAAGCGAGGTTGCCGACACCCCAGGAAGATACGCGCGGGCGTATCTCGGCTAGGCGACGAGAAGACACATGTCTGGACGATCAGGGTTCCTTGGAGGCTTTCGCCAGGGCGACGCGTCAGAGCGCGACGCCGATGCCGGATTCGGCTCCGACAGCCCGGCGGAGGGAACGCCGCCGATCCGCCTGGGCGACCCGAGCCGACCACTCGAAAACGCCGGCTTCGGAGGGTCGCCGGGGTTCGATCCCGTGTGGGGGACACTCGGCTCGCCCGATGCCCAGGCCAACGACCCGTGGCGCGCGAACTCGCAGGAAGCCGACGACGAAGGAATGGCGTTCGACGTTGAGATCTTCGGGGACGGCTTCCAAGTCTCCGGGCGGCTGGTCACGGGCCAGTTCGATCGATTGTCAGACTGGCTGAACATGAAATCCGGCTTCATCCAGGTGCAGGACGCAATGCACGTCCACCTTGGGGATGCCCCCGTCTCCGATCGCGAAGAGAGCAGAGGTACGCTCTGGGTTCGTCTGGATCAGGTCGTCATGGTCGCCGAGCGGACCAACATCCAGCAGGCTCGGCCAGGAGCGCCCGTGGTGCAGAAGCAGCGCCGCAAGGTGTCGATCGTGACCCCCGGCTACATCCTGGAAGGAAGCCTCCACGTCCATGCCTTCGGGTCCATGAAGGAGTACCTCGAGCCGACCGAGCCGCACTTCCTGCCCATCACCGAAGTGACCGTGCACTGGCTCTCCGACCCGACGCTCGTGGCACGCCTCCCCTTCGCGGTGATCAACCGTCGCGAGATGATCACCATCCTTGACGAACCCTCGGCCCCGGCCGAGGACTCCGCTCGAGATGGCGGCGAGTTCCCCGCTGACGATTCGATGCTCCTCCGGCGGAGGTCTGGCGCCGCCTGACCGCCTGATCCTCGCCGCATGCGGCGCTCACCGCGCCGCCTGACCGCCTGATCGCCTGATCGCCTTGCCGCCTGACCGCCTGACCGCTTGACCGCCTGACCGCCTGACCGCCTGATCGCCTGATCGCCTGACCGCCTGCATGGGGCGCTTCCGGCGCCGCGGTCAACGCGTGGGCTGAGTCGGCAGCTGCCTCCGAACTGCGGCCACCCGCTCCAGATCCAGGTCGGCTACCACGATCCCCGGCCCATCGGAGGCCTGAGCGACGACGATCCCCCACGGGTCGACGATCATGCTGCGGCCATGGGTCGGGACTCCGGCTCCCGCGCCGCACTGAGCCGGGGCGATGACGAAGGCTCCGTTCTCGATGGCCCGAGCGCGGAGCAGCACCTCCCAATGGTCGCGACCCGTCGCCTCTGTGAAGTTGGCCGGCACCGCCATGACGACGGCACCGTCGAGCGCCAGTTCGCGGTACAGCTCCGGAAAGCGAAGGTCGAAGCAGATGCTCATGCCCAGCCGGAGGTCCGCCTTCTCGGCTGCGTCCTCCAGCACAGCGACCACGCTAGCGTCGCCGGGTGTGATCCGGGATGACTCTCGATCCGACGGGCCACCGTCGATGGCGACATCGAACAGGTGCCGCTTGCGGTACCTGTTCGCGATCTGGCCCGAGGGTGCGAGCAGGACGGACGTGTTGTACGGGCGTAGCGGATCCGCCGAGCGCTCGGCCAGGCTGCCCAGCAAGATCCATGCGCCCAGAGAACGGGCCAGTTCCGAGAACGGCTCGGTGAGCGGGCCGGGCAGGTCCGTGGCCGACTCTCGGAAGCCCGAGACGGGGCCGCGGTACAGGAACATCTCCGGCAGGGCGACGAGCCGCGGATCCTTCTCGCCGGCCTGCCGGATGAGGGCAGCGGCGCGATCAACGTTGGCGGCCACGTTCTGATCGGCGGCCAGCTGGACGAGGGCAACTCTGAAACTGCTCACCTGGGCCGCTCCATGTGTGGCTCTTCTGGCAAATCTCCGGTCTGCCGCAAGTGGTCGGCCCGGACGAGTCTGTGGTCTCGACAAGTGGTCTGCCCCGGACGAGTCTCCGGTCGGCGCGCGTGGCTTGTCTGGCGAATCTCCGGTCTGCGCGCGTGGCTTGTCTGGCAAATCTCCGGTCTGCGCGCGGGGCCTGACCCGGACGAGTCTCCGCGGTCCTCGATGGTACCCTGCCGGCGAGGAGGCTTCCATGAGCAGTCCGACCCGCGACGACGCCTGGCGACTACTGGTCGATTGGACACCGAGCGAGGCGCTTCGAAAACATGGCCTGGCGGTCGAGGCGACCGTCGGCTGGTATGCAGAACACCGCTTCGGAATCGCCGGGCCCGACCTGGAGACGTGGCGTGCCGCCGGCCTGCTGCATGACTTCGACTACGAGCGCTACCCGGAGACCCATCCGATGCGCGGCGCCGATGAGCTGCGCCGGTTGGGATACCCAGATGAGGTCGTCGAGGCGGTGCTGGGCCACGGCGACCACACAGGCGTTCCGCGCGTCAGCCTGCTGGCGAAGACGGTGTACGCCTGTGACGAGATGAGTGGCTTCGTCATCGCCGTCACCTACGTCCGCCCGAATCGCAGCCTCGACGAAGTGGATCCCCGGGCCGTTCTGAAGAAGATGAAGGACAAGGGCTTTGCCCGGCCGGTGCCGCGGGATCAGCTGGTGAAGGGCGCCGAGGAGCTTGGGGTCCCATTCGAGGAACACGTGGCCAACGTGATCGAGGGGCTCAAGACGGTTCGGGATATTCTCGGGCTTTAGCTCCGCTCGGTGATCTGGGGCGGCGGAGGCGTGCGGGCGGCACGGGGAGCGGGCGCGGGCGGCACGGGGAGCGGGCGCGGGCGGCACGGGGAGCGGGCACCGGCGGCACGGGGAGCGGGCGCGGGCAGCACGGGTGCGGGCGATTGGCGCAGGCGTGCGGGCGCGGGCAGCACGGGTGCGGGCGATTGGCGCAGGCGTGCGGGCGAGTGGCGCAGGCGTGCGGGCGAGTGGCGCAGGCGTGCGGGCGAGTGGCGCAGGCGTGCGGGCGAGTTGCGCAGGCGTGCGGGCGAGTTGCGCAGGCGTGCGGGCGAGTTGCGCAGGCGTGCGGTTTCTGCTCAATACCAGTGGGGGTAGTGCTGAGCGAAGGATTGAGTCGAGCCGTCGTCTCCGGACCCCTCGCGGGAGGAGTCGAGTGGGGGTCGCGGCTTCGAATCATCCCGGCGCAAGCATGGGCCGGGACATCGTGGCGGCCGAGCAGCCGTCCGACGGCGGGCCTGATGTGGCGTTGGCGAGACTGCGCGAGGTTCGTTCCGTTTAGTACTCCCTCCACTGGTGTTGCGCAGTTTCTGCGGACGCCGAAGGGGGCAGCGGGGGCGAGAGCGCCGAAGGAGCGCAGCCACATGCGCGCCGCCCACGCCGCCCACGCCACATGCGCGCCGCCCACGCCGCCCACGCCGCATGCGCGCCGCCCACGCCGCCCACGCCGCATGCGCGCCGCCCACGCCACATGCGTGCTACCCACGCCACATGCGCGCCGCCCACGCCACATGCGCGCCGCCCACGCCACATGCGCGCCGCCCACGCCGCCAACGCCACATGCGTGCCGCCCACGCCACATGCGCGCCGCCCACGCCGCGCACGCCGCACGCCACGCAGCATTGACTATCAGGCTCGGTCGGTCAGCACCCGCACACCCGGGAACGCCGCGGCGTCATCCTCGCTGGCCCGCACCCAGTCGAGCATGTCGCGGTTGACGATGAGAGTCTCCATATCCTTCAGGACCATCGCGCCACGGCTCGTGAAACCGAGCGTAACGTCCGAGAGCGGGATCATCGGCCCACGAGAATGGAGGTAGGGCAGCGGCATCTGGCCGGGTAGCGCGTGTAGCAGCCCCAGTGCGGTGTAGGGCCCGAGTTGAACCTGCAGGCGGTGACGGACGGTGTGAATGCGGCGCGCTCCTTCACCTCGACCGCCGCTCGACTCGACCGCGTACAGGATCGAGCGGTCGATCTCTCCGTCGCCCATGTTGGTGACCGTCTCGTCCTCGAAGCTCTCGACGAAAGCCTCTCGAATGACGACCGAATCCGATCGATTCAGGCGATCGGTCAGCCGCTCGCCCTCGCATTCGACGTATCCGATGAGGCGGCGACCCAGGGCGTACCCGATGAACGGGACGAGCACGAAGCCTCCTGCGGGCCGATGACGTGGGCCGCTGACGCAAGCCGATGGAGTCTGCCGATGGACGCCGGCCGGGGAAAGGCCGATGGATGCCGGATGGGGTAGGCCTACATATGTCTTCGGAGGTTACCCCGCGGTGGCGACCGCTCAACTGACGCGTAAGTACGGGGTGGCGCGCCCGCGCACCGCGGCCGATCGGGGGCCAGACGCCGGATTCCCCCAAGCGGAGCCGATCCCAACCTCAGCCGTTGCGGAGACCGCTCGTGTCGACGACCTCGAAGTCGGCGCCCGTGAGGTTCCCCAACTGGTGGAACTCGTCGTCGTTCCAGCGCGAATCCGGGGTCCCGGTGATGTACCACGGCGAACCGTTGTCGGCCAGGATCATGCCGTAGCGCTTGAGGGCAGTCAGCACGACGCGGGCGTTGGGGCCGAAGCCGGAGATGTCGACGGAAGCCTTGAGCCGGACGCGCAGGCCCATCGGTGGCAGGTTCGAGCAGGGGCTCGCGGTGAGATGGCGGGCCGGGTAGATGTAGCCGCACGTGTGCGGGGCGGTGAAGCGGATGGCATGGCTGATGGCGCCGCTCACGACCTCCTCATAGCGGACCAGGCCGGGGAAGATGGGCAGGCCGGCGGCGTCCGCGCTGGTCCAGCCCTCGGGCCGAAGGGCGTTCGAACGCAGGTCGAAGACGGCGCCCGAACCGGCGGCCCAGCCCGAGCCCGTGCGCTGGACGGCGTACAGCTCCCACAGCTTGCATTGGGTGAGGTCGATCGCGAGCAGGTGGCCGTCCGAGCCGCCCTCAATACGCGGGTTCGCCGGAATCGGGTATGGCCCCGGATCCGACTCGTCGGCGTACTGGAACGCGACGGTGTAGGTGGGCGTGCTGGACGTGACGACGTTGTACGGGATGCCGTCGCCCACCGCGTCGAAGTCGGGATGGAGGTGGGAGCCAATCCCGATGGCGCCGACCATGGCATCCGAGTTCGAGGCGACCGGCAGGCCCGAGATGTCGCGATTCCACACATTCGAAGACGGGAACACGTAGCAGGGAGCCGCGGCCGGTGGCGGAGTTGGAGCTGGCGTGGGGCCGGGAGTCGGCTGTGGCGTTGGCCCGGGAGTCGGCTTTGGCGTCGGCCCGGGAGTGGGGGCAGGGGTGACCGTCTGGGTCCGAGCCGGCGTTGGCGGCGACGTCGGCGTCGAGCCGGGCGTCTTCGCGGGAGGCGGCGAACCGGTGAGCAGCGCGACCAGGCTGGCCACGAGACTCGGGGTCGGCTCGGCGGTGCTCATCGAGTCGGCGGAGGGGAAGGCGTCGGTGGGAGAGCCCTGCCCGTCTGTTGCGGCTCCGCCTCCGGTCGGCGAACCGGCGTACCCGATCCCAGATGGGGAGGGGCCGGTACCGTGGCCTCCGGAGAATGGCCCCAATAGCAACAGGCCTCCGATGAGGCCGATCGAGGCGGCGACAGCCACGCCGCGCAGCAGCCAGGTGTTTCGTATCGATCGCATGCGGAGATCCTACGGGACGCCCACCAGGGCTCCATGCCGACAAACGTCCCCGTTGGACCGGGATTCCGTACGTGTCCGATACCGGCCGGCAAACGGCCGCCGGTGGTTCGGCGCGCCCGGCTAGACTGGCGGCATTGCAGGGACGTCAAGCAGGAGGTCAGGGAGCGCGGTGTTCGCCCTGGAAGTCGGACGCTGACCCCTGCCTTCGACGCGCCGGCGCTGGAGCCGCGCGTCCGCGGCCCCTGGGTAGCCTTCTCCTACCTGGCGATCTGGGCGTATCTGCTCTACGGCCTCGGTAACGCCACGCCGTATCTGCGGGACGACCTGCGGCTGACCGCGTTCGAGGCCGGCCTGCACGCATCCGCGCTCGCGATCGGCACTTTGCTGGCCGGGGCAAGCGCCGACGTCGTCGCCAGGCGAATGGGCACGAGCCGGCTGCTGGATGTCTCGGTGGCGGTACTCGCAGGGGCCGTGGCCCTCGTTGTCGTGGCACCGGCGCTGCCGGTCTCACTCGTGGGAGCCTTCCTGGTGGGCTTGGGCGGCGGCTCCCTGGGCACGCACGTCAACGTCCAGCTGGGACAGGCGGGCGGACCCGAGAGTCGCAAGATGATGGGCCAGGCCAACGCCTGGGCCATGGTCACCGCCGCGGCCGCTCCCCTCGCCATCGGACTGGCCGCGTCCGTTCTGCACGCTTGGCGGATCGCGTTGCTGGCGGCGATCGTCGGGCTCGTAGCCCTGACGCTCCTTCGGCCGCGCGCGAACGGTTCATCGACCTCCGTTCGAATGCCTCGATCGAGCCTGCCGGCTCGGTACTGGATGATCTGGCTCTTCCTCGTTCTGGGCGTGTCGATCGAGTTCTCGTTCGTCTTCTGGGGCTCGACGATGGTCGCCCGCCGGACTGGAATCTCCTCAGCCGACGCAACCTTGCTCGCCAGTCTCTTCGTGGCCGGGATGTTCGCCGGTCGAGCCGCCATCGGACGAGGCCTCGGCGCTGGGAGGGCACCACGCGGAATCCTGGCCGCAGGCCTGGGCATCGTTCTGCTCGGCGCCGGCCTGGTCTGGGTCGCGACAATGCCGGTGCTGGCCGGCCTGGGGCTCTTCCTGGGCGGCCTGGGGACCGCCGGCCTCTGGCCGATCGGGATCGCGTTCGCTCTCCAGAGTGCTCCGAAAGCCCAGTTCGAGGCAGCCGCGCGGTCAACGCTGGGCTCCGGCTTCGCGGTGTTGATCGCGCCATCCGCCCTGGGCCTGCTGGCGGACAACGTGGGCGTCGTTTCGGCCTGGCCGGTCGTCCTGCTCGTCGCCGCCGCAGGCCTGGTTGTGGTTGCGGTGACTCCGCCTGTGGGTGGCGGGGAGACGTGATGGATCCCCTTGTCGTCGCCGGCGGCCTGGTGATCGGCGCCGCGGCCGTCTGGCTCACGGTGACCGTGCTCAAATGGCTGGCGGACTTCGTCGAGGCGCCGAACGGGCGGAAGCTGGCTCACGCCGCCGGCTCGGTCGCCCTGTGTGGCTGGTTCGCCTACTGGGTTCGGGATTCCTGTTGGTCGATTCCCACGGACGGGCGGTTGGGGATAGACGGGCGGATCTACTACCGCGCCGCCCAGGCGTGGCTCGACGGCCATGATCCGTGGCTGGCCGGCGTTCCCGTTTCGGGCTTCCGCTTCGACTTCGCCGGGCCGCCCCCAACCGTCCTGGCCTTCGCGCCCTTCGCCGTGCTGCCCGAGGACGTCTTCAACGCCCTGTGGCTCACGATCACCGTCGCGGCCGCCGTCTACACGATTCACCGTTTGAGGCGGCCGATGTGGTGGCTGCTGTTTCCGCCACTCGTCCAGGGAGTGCTCGTGGGCAACCCGCAAGTCGTGTGCCTGGCCGTTCTCCTGGCGAGCTCCGACTGGTTGCGCTCGCTGGCGATTCCCCTGAAGGCCTACGCCGCGCTGCCCATGCTGGCCGAACGACGCTGGCGTGCCCTCGCCATCCTGGGCTCGGCCTCCGCGCTGTCGTTTGCGCTGTGGCCCGGCCTCTGGCTCACCTACCTCGGGGAGTTCGGCACGATCTCGGCGCGCATCGCAGCGCAGTCGTTCGGCGGATTCTCCGCCACTCGGGACACGAACCTCCTGGTGGTCACCGCCGCCGCGATCGCGATCCTGGCATTGATCGATCTGCGCTCCGCGGGGTGGCTCTCGGTTCCGGCGCTGTGGCCGTCGTCGCAGTTCTTCTACTCGGCCTTCGCACTGCCCGTCATGTCGCCCATCCTGGCAATCGGCCTGGCGGTCGACCAGCGCGGCCTTCCGGCCCAGGTTATCTGCGTCTACGCGGCCTGGCGCCTCGCCCGGAGAGTGGGCCCGGCGTTGCTGCGAGACCGCGGCGATTCCGAATTCGCGGGTGACGACGAGCCCGGGGACGAGCAGGCGGACGACGGGTAGCCCCCGCTCCCTACCGTCCATCGTGTCTCGTCGGCCGAGTTCTTCAGTGCCGCTTCAGCCCAAACGCCGATACCTGTCGGTAATTCCCCAACCGCTGGCGAGGTATCGGAGATGGATGAACGGCGCAGCCGGTCCCGATCCACGGCCCGTCGGAGTCGTCGCGCCGGCTTCGCGGGGCTCGGAGTTCTGGCGTCCCTGCTGTTGGTTACGGGCGTAGTCAGGGCCACGGGCCTCCCGTGGCCCACGGCGAGCCCGGGCCACTCATCGGCCCCGGCCGCTTCCGCCGACCCGGTCGCTACCGCCGCCGCCCTGGTCGCTGCCGCTCCGTCCGCCGATCCAACCGCCGCCGACCCGATCGCTTCCGCCGCCGCCGCCCTGGTCGCCGCCGCTCCGGCCGCCGCCCCGGTCAGCGGGACGTCGCTTGTCTGGAGTCCATCCGGCGCCGGAAAAGTCACCGTGGTGAACATGCCCGCGCCGTGGATCGGAGGCTCCAAGCGGACCACCGACGTGAGCATCTACACCCCACCCGGCTACGACCCCACCGGCACCCAGCTGTACCCGGTGGTCTACGAAGCCCCCACAGGTCTGGCTCTCTGGGACGGCGAGACCGGCGCAATCTCTCAGCTGAACTCGCTCATCGACTCGGGCGGGATGCCGGCAGCGATCGTCGTCTTCATCGACGAGTCCGGCGCGCCGATGATGCCCACCGAGTGTGTTGACTCGGCCAACAAGCAGCAATGGCTCGAGACGTTCATCTCGAAGACCGTGGTCGATTACGTGGACCAGAACTACAAGACGATCCAGGATCCCAGGGCCCGGGCCATCATGGGGCTGTCTGAAGGTGGCTTCTGCGCCACCATGCTGGCCATGCGACATCCCGACATCTTCCGCGTCGACATCGCCTTCTCGGGCTACTACTGGGCCGGTACACCTAGCGCCGCCGCCGCTCTGCCGTACGGCGGCCAGGCCAGCCTCATCGATGCCTACTCGCCTGCCTTGCTGGCTCCCAAGATCGCGGATCAGTATCGTTCGAGCTTGTACTTCATCCTCGCTTCCCAGGCGAGCCAGGACTACTTCGGCCCGCAGTTCACCGACTTTGTGAAGATCCTGGACGCCAACGGCTTCGATTACCTGGCCATCGATTCGACGTATCCCCATGGCTGGGCCCAGGCCCAGTACTGGACCCCAGCCGCCCTGACGGTGTGGGGAGCCCAGCTGGAGATCAGCGGCGTCTAGCGGCCCTGTGCGCGAAGGAAGACGGCCATGCCAGCCAGGCGGCTGTCGTCGCGTCCGATCGGATGGTTACACTCGGCGGCCTTGTCGGGTTCGATCACAGCGCACCGAAGACCACGAAGCTGGGACCGGCAGCGGTTGGACTCATCGTCGGAGAGGCTCTGACCGGTGCCAGCTTGCTGAGGAGCGTGCTCGAGGCGCACACGGGCCCGGAAACACGCGTGTCCGAACTCGCGGCGACTCTCGCGCAGATCTACCACCAGCTGCGGCTGTCTCGCGCAGAGTCGAGGCGCGAGACAGCACGCCCAACGGCTCGACCTACCTCTGGAAATCCCGACCCGGCGAAAAGACCACTCGCCAGGTCCTAGCGCCCGTCGCCCTGTCACGATGACTCCATCGTGAGTGTCCCGCTCGTCGGGTCCGGCGGCCTGGCTCTCGCTATGGCTGCGCGCCGCGTGTGTGCCGTTGGAGCTTTAGCGGGCGCTTCGGACTTCGCCCGTTAGCGTCCGTCGAGCCGTGAGGCTCGGCCGGACGGACGACCACGTCCTTAGCTCGGCGCCGACTCTGGCTCCCGCGCCGGCTGCTGGATGCGACAGACCAGATCGGCCCGACCGGCCGGGCGACCAATTCCTCCATGGCCGCGGCCTCGAGCGGTCGTGCGAAGAGGAAACCCTGTGCGAGCGGACAGCCCAGGTCGCGCAGGCGCTCTCGCTGGGTCGGTGTCTCGATGCCCTCGGCGACGGTTGTCATCCCGAGCGCCCGCGCGATCTCGATGATGGCGCGCACCACGCCTGAGTCTCGGGCCGGATCGTCAAGCGGTGTGACGAACGACCGGTCGATCTTGATGTAGGAGACGGGGAACTCCTGGAGGTACGCGAGCGACGAGTAGCCGGTCCCGAAGTCGTCTATGGCGATTGCCACGCCCAGGGCGCGCAGGGCATGCAGCCGCTCGAGGACAGCGGCCGTGTTCTGCAGGAGCAGGCTCTCCGTCAGCTCCAGCGTGATCCAAGTCGGCGACGCACCGGCCTGCGCCATCGCCGCCTGCACGGTCCACGGGAGCTGGGGGTCGGCAACCTGCCGGACCGACAGGTTTATCGACATTCGAGGCACCGGACCGCGCGCCAGGCTAGCCCAGTGAGCGACCTCCACGCACGCCGTACGCAGCACCCAGGTCCCGATCTCGTCGATCAGCCCGGTCTCCTCGGCAAGTGGGATGAACACGCCGGGACCGAGCCGCCCACGGGTCGGATGGTCCCAGCGGACGAGGGCTTCCGCCCCGGCGAGTTCGCCGGTCTGCAGATCGACGATG
>PMIP01000002.1:0-14052 GCA_003158295.1 Chloroflexota bacterium
CTGGGCCACGGCGACCACACCGGCGTCCCGCGCACGAGCCTTCTGGCGAAAACCGTCTACGCCTGTGACGAGCTTTCGGGCTTTGTGATTGCCGTGACCTACGTTCGGCCGAACCGCAGCCTCGACGAAGTGGACCCGCGCGCAGTCGTCAAGAAGATGAAGGACAAAGGCTTCGCCCGACCGGTCTCCCGAGATCAGCTCCTGCGCGGCGCCGAGGAGCTTGGAGTCCCGTTCGAGGAACACGTCGCGAACGTGGTGGCCGGCCTCAAGACCATCCGAGAAAGGCTCGGACTCTGACACGGGGCGAGCCCTTCCCGGCTGGCGCCCCGAGATTCTTGCGGGCGGGAACCTGGGGCCGTCAGGTGGTGGCGGCGGTCAGGCGCGGTCCGTGACGACCGGTATGCCCGGGAAGGCCGCGGCCTGCTCGTCGCTGGCTCGGACCCAGTCGAGCAGGTCCCGGTTCACGATCAACGTGCCGACATCGCGCAGAGTCAGCGACCCTCGCGCGGTAAATCCGAGCGTCGCGTCCGACAGCGGGATCATCGGGCCGCCCGAAGTCAGGTACGGCAACGGCATCTGACCCGGCGCGGCGTGCAACACGCCAAGGGCGCTGTAGGGGCCGATCTGGACCTGCAGCCTGTGGCGAACAGTGCTGACGCGGCGGGCCTCCTCGCCCGTGGCGCCGGACGTTTCGACCGCGTACAGGATCGAACGGTCCACCTCGCCGTCGCCCAGATTCGAGACGGTGTCGTCCTCGAAGCTCTCAACGAAGGCCTCGCGGATGACGACCGACTCCGTGCGGTTCAGGACGTCTGTGAGGCGCTCGCCTGCGCATTCGACGTAGCCGATGTAGCGGCAACCCAGGGCGTACCCGATGAACGGGATGAGCACGGAGGCTCCTACTGCTCGATGTGGCGGACTTGGCAGGCCCTGCGGAACCGATGCCGACAGGTTAGCGCGACACCTCCGGCGCTCCACTCCCATAAAAGTACGGGGCGTCCGCGCAACGCTACGGCCGCGCTGGATCGGTTGCTCCGGGCTCAGCCGTTGACCAGGCCGCTGGTGTCGACGACTTCGAAGTCGGCGCCCGTCAGGCTCTGCAGATGATGAAGCTCATCGTCGTTCCAGCTCGCGTTCGGCTCGCCGCCGATGTACCAGGGAGAGCCGTTGTCGGCCAGGATCATGCCGTAGCGCTTGAGCGCGGTCAGCACGACCTGGGCCTGGGGTCCGAAGCCGGAGATATCCACGGAGGCCTTGAGACGGACCCGCAGCCCCATCGGCGGGAGGTTGGAGCACGGGGCGGCGGTCTGGTGCCGAGCCGGGTATATGTAGCCGCAGGTGTCCGAGGCGGTGAACCGAATGGCATGGTCGATGACGCCCGACTGGACCTCGCTGTAGAGGACGAGCCCCGGCAGGATCGGCAGCCCGGCCGCGTCGGCGCTTGTCCAGCCGGCAGGTCGCAGGGCGTTCGACCGAAGGTTCCAGATCGCGCCCGAACCAGCATGCCAGGTCGAGCCCGACTGGCTGACGTCGTACAGCTCGTACAGCCGGCAGGCGCCCTTGTCGAGCATGAGCATGTGGCGGTCCGAACCGTTCTCGATCTTGGGGCTGGCCGGGATCGGGTAAGGGCCCGGGTCGGACTCGTCGGCATAGTCGAAGCCGACGGTGTAGGTGGGCGTGGTCGAGGTCACGATGTTGTAGGGGATGCCGTCGCCGACGGCGTCGAAGTCCGGATGGAGGTAGTTAGACGCGCCTATGGCGTTGATCATCGTCGTCGAATTGGAGGCCACCGGCAGGCTCGAGATGTCCTTGTTCCACACGTTCGAGGCCGGGAAGATCGGACACCCAATCGTGCCGATTGCGGGCAAGCCCGTCGCGACCGACGGCTTTCTGGGGCCGCGCGCGGGACCGGACTCGCCGACCGGGGTCAGCGGCGGCGTCACAGCCGTCCGGACCTGCGAGCCCGCGACCGGCGTCACGGGCAGTCCGGATCCAGAGTCGGCGACCTGAGTCGCGGCTTGTGGTCCGCTGCCGCCGTCGCTCACTCGCGAGTCTGCGCCATTGAGGGCCGAGAGGGCGGCGTCGGGACCATCGGTCCGGCTCGAGGCGACTGCGGTCGCTGCGGCGTGGGCGCCCGCCGCACTGGCGCCCGTGACTGTACCCGCGGTCGGCGGACCGAGCTGGACGACGACGAAGGCAGCGATGATCAGGCCGGCCGCGCCGGCCGCGAGCAGCGGGAGCGAACTGCGTCGTCGCATGTGTCGATCCTACGGATACCGGACCCCATCCGGCTACGCTTTTCGTCCCGGTCGGCCGAGCCCTTACGTACAAACCCGACGGTTGGCCGGGTCGGCCCTTTCGCGTGATAATGCCCGGGCCCGCCGCCGGGCCATCGGGGCTCCCGCCACGCCCCCCGACCGCAGCCTATTGCGAGTCCATGAAAGACACGACGCCGCGGATACTGCCACGGGCCAAGTGGACCACCTTCTGTTACCTCGCCACGTGGGGCTACATGCTCTACGGGCTGGGCAGCGCCACACCGTACCTTCGAGACGACCTGCGACTTAGCGCTTTCGAGGCCGGGCTCCACGCCTCCGCGCTCGCACTGGGCATCCTCGCCGCGGGAGTGACCGCCGACGTCATCGGCCGAAGGATCGGCCCGAGTCGGCTGTTGGACCTCTCGGTCGCCTACTTCGCGGTCGCGGCCGTCCTGATCATCGCCGCGCCTGTGCTGCCGGTCTCTCTGTGCGGAGCGTTCCTGCTGGGCCTGGGCGGCGGAACGCTGACGACTCAAGTCAACCTCCAGCTGAGCCGGTTCGGCCGGGCGCAGAGCCGGATACTCCTGTCCCAGGCCAATGCCGTCTCGATGATCGCGGCCGCGGCGGCTCCGATGGCGATCGGCCTCGCGGCGTCGCTCCTGCACGCCTGGCGCCTTGCCATGCTGGTGCCGATCGTCTGGGTTGTCGCCCTGACGGCGTTTCGGCCGCGCGAAACCGGGGCCTCGACTGAGGAACAGGCCACGAAAGCCCGTCTTCCACGGGCCTACTGGATCGTCTGGTTGCTGGTTGTGCTCGGCGTCGCGATCGAGTTCTCGTTCGTGTACTGGGGCTCCACGATCGTGATCCTCAGGACGGGGATCTCGACCGCCGACGCCACGATGCTGGCCAGCCTCTTCGTGGTGGGCATGGTCGCCGTCCGCGTGGTCATTGGCAGCGGCATCGGCTCGGGCCGCTCCCCCCTCGCACTGCTGGCCGTGGGCCTGGTCGGAGCGATCGTGGGGGCAAGCCTGACGTGGGTCTCGCCGACGCCGATCCTCGCCGGTCTCGGGCTTTTCCTGGGCGGATGCGGCGTCGCGATCCAATGGCCTCTGGGCGTGACGCTCGCCATGCACACCGCCGGCGCGGGCCAGCTCCAGGCATCAGCCCGGGCGACGCTTGGGTCCGGGCTGGCGATTCTCATCGCGCCGGCCATGCTGGGGCTGGCCGGCGATGAGTTCGGCGTCGCGGCGGCATGGCCGCTCATCATCGGCATCGCCGTCTGCAGCCTATGCGTCGCCGTCGTGGCCCATCGAGTCGGGGCGGACGCAACCGTCGCCGGGTGAACTCGCCGGTCTGTCTGCCTCGACCGACTGTCTAGGGCTGCCAGGACAACATTCTGCCGCTGATCCCGGACAGCGTGGTCGCACCGCTGCCGTCTGCCGCAGCGACGAGGATCGTGAGCATTATCTGTCGACACAGCGATCCTGGCGCCGTCCGGCGACCAGCACAGCGAGCTCTCGAAAGGGGCCTTCGCGCTGAAGACGACCGTCGCGGCAGGAGCCGGCGGCCGAATGACGACGACGTGATCGGGCGTGCTCCCGGTGTTCATCCGCTCCAGCGCGATGGCGCTGCCGTCCGGCGACGTCGCGACTGAAGGGGAAGCGCCTCCGCGAGCGCGCGACGCCGTCCGAGATGGAGCGGCCCTCCTGCTACCGGCGCCCTTCGCCCGATCGCCGTGCGTCGGGCGTGTGCCCCGATGCCAGGGCTCGGAGCGCCGGCGGAACACGTACCGGGACCCGATTCCGCCAGGTCAAGGGCAACCAGGACCAGGCACGCTGTAGAGGTAGAGCGGCTCCCACGGCCCTGCGAAGAACAGCAGCTGGTAAGCCTTCGCGTCGGTCTCCTCGAGCCGCACCCTGGCATCCGAAATGGGCGAGCTCGAGACGAGCGCGCAGAGGTGGAACGACGGCCACCACGATTCGTAGCGAGAGCCGAACGAGGGTCCCGGCTGGTTGGCGGTGGCGGAACCAGTCGCGTGGAACGCCACCCATTCAAGCCCCGCGTCAATCTCCCCTGACGGTGTGCCGCGCTCGACCGCGGTATTGCCCATCTGCCATCGGGCAGTGGCAAGGGCGTCGGAATTGGCCAGCAGGACGAGCGAGGTTGCGGCGAGCGCGGCTATCAGCACGACTGCTAACCCAGACGGGACCCAGCGAAGAGTGCCTCCGAGCGGGACCGTCGGCGAGATTCGTGCTCCTTTCGGGCTCACGGCCTCCGCTCGTTGAGCAGTCTCGGCAGGCGACTTCAGGAGAATGGCGTAGAGCGGCAGCACCAGAGGCCACGTGTATCGATCGAAGAAGGTGAAGGCCATCGCCCACACCGCGATCCCAGTTCCGTAGAGAACGGCGAAGACCACTATCAACGTCCAGGTCGACTGCCCCCAAGGCCAGAACGCCCGCCGACCTCGCCCCTCACGCACGCCGCGCACGGCACTCCGAAGGTACGCCCCAACTGCCCCACCGAAAACCCCGCACCCCACCAGGCCCAGGATCAGCGCGGCCCCGTTGATGAGATACCACCACGGCTCGGGGAAAAGCACGGGTCGTGATCCATACAGCGCCGTCCCGCCCAGGCTACCGGTTAGCTCGATGAGATTCCCTGCCACGACCTGAGGCCAATGTCCGGTGTGAACGATCTGGACAATGGGTCCGATGAAAAACAGCAGTCCGACGGCAAGTCCTGCCAGGACGTCGATCAGCCGCCATCTCCGCCACCACGCCACGATGGCGATCACAAGCGCAGGTGATGCGACGAGCGACACGGACGCGATGCCGTGTCGCAGCGAATCGTCAAAGGCGTGTCGCAGCGTAGCGAGGGAAAGGATGGGAACCCCGAGCCCGATTCCGGCGCGGCCGGGAAGGTGCGTCGCGAACAGATAGATGGCGCAGGATGCCGCGGCCGTGATGCCCACGGCGACCCAGAAGCGGCGTCTCCTGCCCAGCGGCGAAAACGTAAACACGATCAGGACGGCGACCGGGGCCGCGATCGCGAATTCCCTGATGCTGAATGCGAAGCAGCCCACGGCAAGCGAGGCGGCGAGCCACAGCCAGCGCTTGTAACCGACTCGCTCGAGTGCGATGGCGCCGAGCGCGAGGCACGTGACCGACATCGCCCAGGCGGGCACATCGGTCATGTAGGTAGTCGTGTTCAGAAGGAACCCCGGAAAGAAGAGAACGCCGAGCACAGCCAGCACCGATCGGGGAACTGACAGCACGCGCCGTACGAGCGAGTAGCCGGCGACGATCCCAATGCAGGCCAGAATGGCGGTGCTCGCAGTGAACGCCCAGGCCGCACCCCCGGACAGCCACAGGAACGGCTGTACGAAGAAGATCTCGCCGATGAGCGACATGGAGTTCCAACCGTTGAGCTCGAGCCGACCGGTCGAGAAAAGATCCAGGGCGATTCGCCGGTATGCCGGGTCGTCATTGCTCGGGAGAAAAAGAGAGCCGGACAGCGCCCCAAGCGCCATCGGGAAAGCCACTCCGATGATCAGGAGAACGGCCACGACGAGGATCGAGGACCGCGATGGCAGTCTCGACGTAGCGGCCCCCGAATCGACCCGGCTCATCGGTAGATCGGCTGCCGGGCGGGGCCGGAGGCTCCCCTCAGGCCCCGCTGTTGGCGGTCGGAGCGCACCTGTCTCATCGCTGGATTTGGCCATTTCGCGATCGTACCTATCCCTCATCATGCCCTCGTCGAGATCGGGCTGAGCGTGGTCCCAGCGGGCCGATGCCCGCGCGGGTAGCCAGTCGCTTGGTTCGGGTGCCGGGTTGCCGGCTCCCGCGCGCCGTCCACCCGCCCGATGATGGAGTATAGAATCACCGGGATCGTCCCAAGGGCCGAAGTACGTGACGGGCAGTGAGGGATGCCGCCACGGCCTCGGTGCCTCAGGACCTGGGCAACGTCCACTCTCACGGGAGCGACACCTATATGCGTGGTTCATCTTCTGCCAGCGCCACCGATCTCGATCTCGTCGTGCTTGGCGGCGGCGGGCACGTGGGTCTTCCACTCAGCCTGGTGTTCGCGCGAGCGGGTTTGCGAGTCGGCGTGTACGACACCAACGAGCAAACTCTGGGGCGGATCGCCAGGGAGATGCCCTTCATGGAGGCCGGCGCCGATCAGTTGCTCGCCGAACTCCTGCCCACTGGCCGGCTCGAGCTCAGTTCCGACGCAGCAATGCTGGGTCGATCCGACGTTGTGGTCGTCGTGATTGGAACGCCGGTTGACGAGTTCCTGGGGCCCTCGATGACCGTCTTCGAACGGGCGGTCAGTCAGATGGGGCCCCATCTTCGGGACGGCGCCCTCGTGGTCATGCGCAGCACTGTGTACCCTGGCACGACCGCTTACGTCGCCGGCAACCTGGCGGAACGCGGATGCCGTGTTGATGTCGCCTACTGCCCGGAGCGGATCGCCGAGGGCCGAGCATTGGACGAGCTCGGAAGCTTGCCGCAGATCATCGGCGCCGACGACGACGTCGCCGCGGAGCGGGCTACGAGCGTGTTCGCCAGGATCGGAGCGAGCACCATTCGGACGTCCACCAGAGAGGCAGAGCTCGCCAAGCTCCTCACCAATGCGTGGCGATACATGAAGTTCGCCATCGCCAACCAGTTCTTCATGATTTCGCATCAGGCCGGTATCGACTACCAGAATGTGTTGCGGGCTGTCCGTGAAGACTACCCGAGGGCCGCGGATCTTCCCGGCCCAGGTCTGGCCGCCGGCCCCTGCCTGTTCAAGGACACGATGCAGCTGGCAGCCTTCACGACCGATCATTTCCCGATGGGCCAGGCGGCGATGCAGGTCAATGAGGGCTTGCCCGCATATATGGTCAGCGCCATGGAAAGGCGGTACGGAAGCCTGCGGGGTCGGACCATCGGCTTGCTTGGCATGGCCTTCAAGGCCGAGTCTGACGATATCCGGTCATCGCTCAGCTACAAGCTGCGGAAGTTGCTCATATGGTCGGGTGCCCGAGTGCTGTGCACCGATCCCTACGTCGCCGATCCACGTCTCGTGCCTCTGGACAGGGTTTTGGCCGAGGCGGAGATCGTGGTGCTCGGCGTGCCCCATCGCGTCTATCGGGACGCGAAGCTCGATGGGCGCGAGNNTTGTCGACATATGGGGGGCGCTGGGCGGGATCCGACTCTAGCGCCTATCGCATCGGAGGACTCGTGAAGATCTTGGTCACCGGGGCCGCCGGCTTCATCTGCGGCTATCTAGTGCCGGAGCTGCTCGAGGCGGGCCACACGGTTGTCGGGCTTGACGACTTCAGCAAGTACGGTCCGACGGCTAAGAGCTATGACGACCACCCTCGGTATCGCCTGGTCAAGGGTGACGCGAAGGACGAAACCCTC
Organism: Chloroflexota bacterium; assembly: GCA_003158295.1. Lineage (GTDB taxonomy): Bacteria > Chloroflexota > Limnocylindria > Limnocylindrales > CSP1-4 > Fen-1039. The sequence continues at coordinate 7,667 of PMIP01000002.1, forward strand.
CTGCGGGAGCTCGCGGCGGACTGCGACGAGGTCGTAGCGGCCGCGGCGATGATCGGAGGCATCAGCTACTTCCACGAGTTCGCTTTCGACCTCCTCGCCGAGAACGAGCGCATCCTGGCGTCAACCTTCCGAGGGGCGATCGAAGCCCACCGAAGCGGCCATCTGGAACGGATCGTCGTGATCTCGTCGTCCATGGTCTTCGAGTCGGCCGCCGTGTTTCCGACCCCAGAGGGAGCTCAGCTCACGAGCCCACCGCCGGTCTCGACCTACGGTTTTCAGAAGCTCGCCTCGGAGTATTTCGCCAGGGGCGGGTGGGAACAGTACAAGCTGCCCTATACGATCCTCAGGCCCTTCAACTGCGTTGGCGTCGGCGAGCGCCGCGCCCTGCGCGATGCCGATGTGATGTCCGGCAACGTCAAGCTCGCGATGAGCCATGTGGTGCCCGACATCGTCGCCAAGGTCCTCAAGGGCCAGGACCCCCTCCACCTCCTCGGAGAGGGCAATCAGGTCCGCCACTACACATACGGGGGCGACCTGGCCCACGGCATCCGTCTCGCAATGGAGAGTCCAAAGGCGATCAACGAGGACTTCAACCTCTCGACGCCCCAGAGCACCACGGTGCTCGATCTGGCCCAGACAATCTGGCGCAAGATCAACGGGAACCGGCCATTCAAGTACGTGACCGACCCACCTTTCCCGCACGACGTGCAGATGCGCGTTCCCGACGTCCGGAAGGCGAGAGACGTGCTCGGTTTCGAGGCTTCCACCTCGCTCGATGCGATGCTCGACGAGGTGATTCCCTGGATCCGCGCCGAGTTCGAGGCCGGGAGGATCTAGTGGGCGACGACGATCGCCGCTGCGCCCGCCGGTTCGGGTACCGCGATACGCGTGCCGGGGGTCGTGTTCGGGTCGAGATCGCGTGCCGTCCATCTCTCGGACGGCGTCCTTGAGCGCGATGGCATCGAATGTCGGCCGGCGGCGGAGCAGGCTCGCCTTGCGCCTCGGCGGGCTCCTGATCAGCCTGGCGGCTCTGTGGCTGGTGATCCAATCCGTCGATCTGGGAGCCTGCGCCAGGGTGCTCTCCGGGGCGAACCCCGCGCCGCTTGTCGTCTGCCTGGCGGTAATCGCGATTCAGGTTGCCCTGCGTTCGGTGCGATGGCGTCTGCTGCTGCCCGCGCCGCGCCGCGGCGGTGGCATCGCGCTAAAGCGAATCGTCCCAGTGCTCCTGATCGGCTATCTCGGCAACACTGTCCTGCCGGCGCGCCTCGGGGAGCCGATCCGTGCCTATCTGGTTGCGCGCCGCGAAGACCTGGACGCGGCCGAGGCATTTGGCTCAGTCGTGCTCGAGCGAGTCGTGGACACGGCGACCCTGGCCGTGGTGGCCTTCGCGGCGGCAGTGGTCGTCCGCGCCCCGAGCTGGATCGTGCAGGCTACGGCCGTCGCGGCCATCGCCGGGACGGCCGTCACGGTGGCGCTGGTCGTGATCGGTCCCGGGCCGCTGGTCCGCGCGACACGCAGGATCGCGGCCCACGTCCCGGGCGCGGCGCGAATCGAGCCGGTTCTGGTACGCCTCGACGATTTCGCGCGAGGGATCGACCGGCCGGCTCGCTCGCGCGCCATCGTCGCTGCAGCTGTCATCAGCGCGGCATGTTGGATGCTCGATGCGACGACCTTCTGGCTGGTTGCGCGGTCGGTCGGCACGCCGTTGGATCCGGCAGCCGCGCTCCTGATCGCCAGCGTGACGGTCCTCGGGACCGCGCTGCCTTCGGCGCCGGGCTACGTTGGAACGTTCGAACTCGCCGCGGCCACGACGGCACAGGCGCTCGGCGTCGCAGCTGTTCCGGCGCTCGCCCTCGCCGTCCTGGCCCATGCCATGACAGTGCTGCCGATCGCTTGCGCCGGGGCGGTCTCGTTGATCGCATTGGATGCCCGGCTGGGCCTCCTGGCGACCGAAGCGGCAGGAGCGGAGGACGCGCTCGGAGAGGCGGTTTCGCAGTCGTGACGCTGGAAGGCCTACCCCAAGTCTCCGTCGTCCTGCCCGTCTACAACGAGGGCGAGGCGGTTGCTCCGGTCATCCGAGGGCTGCTCCGGTGCATCCATCTGCCCTGCGAAATCCTCGTTGTTTACGATTTCGATGCGGATACGACGGTGCCGGTGGCGCGCGCTCTTGCGGCCGAGTTCCCCGCGGTCAAACCCTTGCGCAATGAACTCGGTCGCGGCGTCCTCAATGCCATGAAGGCAGGCATCGCCGCCGCGCGCGCCCCCTACATCCTCGTCACCATGGCCGACGGCTCCGATGAGCCGGAGCTGGTGGACCGCATGGTCGAGCTGGCCCGCGACGGCGCGGACGTCGTCGCGGCAAGTCGATACGTGAGTGGAGGCCGCCAGGTCGGTGGTCCGGTACTGAAGCGCCTGATGAGTCGCACGGCCGGTCTCAGCCTCCACTGGCTGGCCGGAGTTCCGATCCACGACCCAACCAACAACTTCAAGCTCTACAGCCGCCGCTTCCTCGACTCCGTGACGATAGAGAGCACCGCCGGCTTCGAGCTGGCTCTCGAGCTCTCAGTCAAGGCGACCCGGGCCCATCGCCGTCTCGCCGAGGTCCCGACTACCTGGCGCGACCGAACGTCCGGCAAGAGCAACTTCAACCTGCGCAAGTGGCTGCCCCACTACCTCCACTGGTACCTCGCGGCGATGCGTGGTCGGTTTTCGCGGAGCCGGACCGGGGATGCCGCATAGCACGCACTGATCCAGGGCGTGGCTCTCGTCGGGTGCCCGAAACGGCGGCGCTGCGCCGGGCGCTGACCGCGGCCCTCAGCCGGGCACGCTCGGAACCCCAGGGGTCGCAGACCGCCAGCCGGATCTACTCGGCCGTTGTCCCGCTGGCGCTGGCGTCCGGCACAACGACGACTGCGGTCCCGTAGGCGACTATCTCGGACATCGATTTGCCGATCTCGGACGAGTCGAAGCGCATCGAGAGGACCGCGTTGGCGCCCATGAGCGTCGCGTTCTGGACCATCCGCTCGAGAGCCTGGCGCCGCGTGTTTTCGAGCAATTCCGTGTACTCGTGGATTTCGCCTCCGAAGAGTGAGCGCAGTGCGGCGGCGATGTTGCCTGCCAGGCCGCGGCTGCGCACGACCAGGCCAAAGACCTGGCCCTTGGCCTCTGTTACTCGGTACCCGGCCAGGTATGGAGTCGTAGCGACGATCATCTCGGTCTCCCATGGGATATGGCTTGTGTGTCGATCCCCGTGTCCGCGGCCCGCAACTTACGAGCGCCCGAACGCTGCTCTCACCCGCGGTGTCGCCAGATACAAGAGCACGATAGCGGCGAGCACGATGGTGAGGATGTGGCGACCGAAGTCGCTCCGGCCAAGCTGGAGCAGCGCCAGCACGAGGGCGATGACTTCGAGAATGGCCCCGAGCGTCCAGGCCCATGGGCGCAGCCGCCAGGCGCCATAGGCGAACACGACCTCGGCGATCCCGACCACGAGCAGGACCATCGCGATGAACCGCTCGACGTGAATGCTCGGCAGCCAGACGAGCGCGTCTGACGCATTCCACCAGGCTCCGGCCCCGATGAGGGCGAAAGCCCCGAGGACCGCTGCGGCGATGGCCAGCACTGCTACCCCGAACGGACGTTGCTGCATCGCTGTTGCCTCTTGTTGTAGCTGTGATGAGATGGGCGCCGCGGTATGCGCGCTGCCAGTGTCCTATCTGGGCGCGCGGTCGTCATGACGGTCCGTCACGCGGGTCCGGCGAACGCCGCATGGACTCGGCGACGGCACGGTGGCAGCGTATCTCGTAGTGCCGATGCCGCAGTTGCACGATCGCTTGAGTGTCACGCTGATCGTGTCCGAGGAAGAGTCGCGCTTCGACTACTTCAGGTCGGAGACCCGGACCACGCCCAGCTGCGTCGGGGCCACCAGGTATCCCGTGGGCTGGCCCGGCTGCGAGCCGAGGATGAGCCAGCCTCCCGTAAGAGCCACGCCGTCTGGAACTCCGCGGGGCTCCGAATCCCCGGGCGCCAGGATCGCGAGCGACGCGTTTTGAAAGGCGTCGCTCCAGCCGAGCCAACCGCCCGAGACGAACGCGGGGCAGCCCTCGTACCCGGTGTCCGCGGGCTGCCAGCCGGGGGCCGACGCCGTCCACATCTCGCAGCCCCCTTCGTCCCAGGCGATCTCACCCGTGTCGGCGTCAAGGAAGTAGGCGCCGTCAGCGATAGGGTGAGCCGCTGTCGCGCCGTTCGGCAGCACCATGAGCTGCGAGTCGAGGTAGTAAGGGTTGGCGTAACCCCCCGGCCCCGTCCCGGCAGCCTGGAGATCCGTGTCCTCTACCCAGGCCAGGTCCCGTCCAGCCCAGCTCATCTCCTCGAGCGGGCCGTCGAGCGGCAGCGCGCGCGTCGCGCCTGGGGACAGAGTCAGCAGGTTGAGCTCGATGCCATGCGTGAGGTCGCCGCTCGTGTAGGCGAGCGCATCGTCCCCGAGCGCGACCGTGGGTACGATCGGGATCGCGCTGCCCTGGTCCTGAGGATCGTTGATCGCGTCCGGGTTGCTGCCCTGGGCCACAACTCTGCTGGTCCCCGTCTCGAGATCGGTGAGGACGACCCGCCAACTGCTGCACCGAACCTGAGGCAGCGAATGGGCCTGTTCGGTCGGCATTGGTGAGGGCCACGACGACTCGCAGGTCGAGTCCGCCCAGGCTGCCTGTGAGCCGGCGACCGATATCGCGGTCGGGACCGAATCGAAGGCCGACGAATCGCGAATCTTGCGCAGCGCACCCGTATGGAGGTTGGCGGCATACAGCGCCTCGGAGGTCGGAGCGTCCGGGAAGCTGACGCCCATGACCAGCCAGTCACTGTCCGCTACCAGAGTCGCCGTATCGACCTCGGCACCGGCTGGCAGCGGGACGTTCGTCCGCATCGCGCTGGGCACCACGAGCAATGTGGTGGCGGACGGTAGCCCCGACCAGGGTGTTGCTGTCACGAACGGTGTCGTCGTGGGAAGCGGGGAGCTAGAAGCGTTCGGAACTGAGGTCGCGGAGGCACTGGGAGATGTGCTGACACCGATCGTCTGCGGCCCCGTCTGGCGCGAGTAGAGCAGAGTGGCGGCCAGGGTCAGCGCGATGGCGGCTGCGGCGGCTAGTTCGGTCCACCGCCCTACCCTGTCCCGGCGCCAGAACGGGACGGACACCCGAGGAACGTCCACGCGCTGCCATGGCGCGCTCAGGAGATGGAGGGCGCGCCGGTGCCCCTCGAACAGGAGGCTGCACCGGTCGCATGCAGCCACGTGCCGCTGCTCGGCGTCCGTCAGCATCGCCCCGGCACCGCCCTCCGCCACCTCGGAGAGCCTGTGCTCGTCCACGTGGTGGGCCAGGAGTCGAACCGCCTTCATCGTTCCAGCTCCTTCCTGGTCGCGGGGGCGAGCTCGCGCGCGAGCTTCTGCCGGGCCTTCCAAAGACTCGCGGCCACGGTGCCCCGAGCGACACCGAGCACCTGGGCCGCTTCCTCCTGCCCATAGCCGAGCCCATAGACCAGCGCCATCGCGAGCCTTTCACGTTCTGGCAATCGGGCCACAGCCTCGGAGCAGTCGAGCCTCATCTCCGGGTCCACTGGGACGTAGCTCGTTTCCGTTCCATCCAGGCTGGGGAGCCGGCGCCGTCGCGCCGCCGCTGCGCCTCGGGCCGCGATGCGTCGCAGCCAGGGCCGCAGGTTCCGCTCATCGCGCAGGTCTCGAAGATGCGCACGGCCGTACAACAACGCCTCCTGGGCGATGTCTTCGGCCTCGTCGGGGGCGCCAAGCGCACGACACAGCACGCAAAGCTCATCGAACAGCTTGCTATAGGCCGCATCGAAGTAGTCGAGCGCTTCTGGCGTGGCAGAGATGGCGTCCACACTCCTCTAGTAGAGGGCGGAGCCTGAATTGTTTACCGGCGTTGAGACTACCTGTGCGTCGCGCTAGCGGCCTTTGAGCCTAGCCACCGAAGATCCCGCCCAGACCTCCGCCCAACACGCCGCCGAGCGGCGACGACTCGTGTCCCTCTTCCTTCTCGATCTGCTCCAGGGCAACGACGATCGCCAAAGCGAGCGGGGCATCGTAGCCCGGTGAGACCTGGATGCCGTAGGCGTCACGAATGGTGAAGAACTGGCGGGAGGCGACGATCACGTCTGTGCCGTCCTTCTGGATGTGGAATTCGCGACCCATCCAGTTGCCGGTGACCTTCATCTGCCCGCCGTCTGCCGCGGTGATCGTGAAGTGCTCGCCAAACATCGACATCAGGGCTTTCTGGATCGTCGCCACGACCTTGTCGCCCTGTTTGACCTCAAAGGTCGTATGGACGTGCGCGAGCGACTTGTTGATCTCATAGAGCTCCTGCCCCGAGGTGTCC
>PMIP01000002.1:14072-75876 GCA_003158295.1 Chloroflexota bacterium
GGGGCGCCGCAACTGACACAGAACCTGGCGCCGTCAGCCAAGCCGCCGCCACACTGCGTGCAGAACATCGCCAAGGTCCACCTCTTGCTGACGAGCAATCGGACGCCTCTACAGTATGCGCGGGCGGCAACGCCGATTGACGCCGAGTTGCTTCCTAGCCGCATACACCGCGCCGGCGCGAGGCGGGATAGCGCATTACGTGGTCAAGGTGCCGCGGTGGCAGTTACGAGGATCGGCGTCCGGCCGCTACCGCCCCCCGGCCGACGAGTCGCTGCGACTAACCCGATCAGCGGCTATTGCCGGTAGTATCGAGCCAGCGCCCAGCGCCCGCCAATCGCGGACCGCTCGGGCCCGCCCCGAAGTTCAAGGACCGATGACTCCACCGACGCCACCGCTCCCGCCGGACACAGAGGCCGCGTTGGCGCGACCTGCCCTGCTGACCGCTACCTACCTGCGCGGCCGAAGTGGCGCGGCGCGGGTCTGGCAGCGCATAACGCCGGCCATGAGGAAGGTCCCGGAGATCACCCTCCTCTTCTGGGTGATCAAGGTGCTGACCACGGCGATGGGCGAGGCGACCTCGGACTTCCTTGTCTTCCAGATCAATCCGGTTATCGCGGTCATTCTCGGGGCCATCGGCTTGGCCGTCGCCATGGCGCTCCAGTTGCTCGTGCGGCGATACGTGCCATGGATCTACTGGCTGGCCGTCGCCATGGTCGCCGTCTTCGGAACGATGGCCGCCGACGTCCTCCATATCGGGTTGGGCATCCCGTACGTAGTGTCCACTGCGTTCTTTGCCCTCTCCCTGGCGGTCATCTTCGCGGCCTGGTACACGACCGAGAAGACTCTCTCGATCCACAGCATCAACACCCCTCGCCGCGAGCTGTTCTACTGGGCCACGGTGATGGCCGCCTTCGCTTTGGGCACCGCCGCCGGCGACATGACCGCGAGCACCATGGGCCTCGGGTACTTCACCTCGGGGGTGATATTCGGAGTGCTATTCGCCCTCCCGGCTTTGGCCTACTGGCTGTTCAAGCTCAACGCGATCCTGGCCTTCTGGATCGCCTACGTCCTTACCCGGCCTTTCGGCGCCTCGTTTGCGGATTGGGCTGGGAAGTCACGCAGTCTCAGCGGCCTCGGGCTCGGCACCGGAGAGATCAGCGTGGTCTTGACCGTCCTGATCGTGATCCTGGTCGGTTACCTGACGGTCACCCACATGGGGGTCGAGAGCGAGCAGCGGGCGAATTCGCTGTGATCACTAACAACCCATCATGACGGCTAGGCGCGGAGTCAGGTTGAACCCAGCGGCAGAGCTAGGCGACCTCCGCCTGCGTGTTGACCCAGCGGGGATACGCCGCGCGCTCGATCCCGATGACCTGGGCGACGATTTCCTCGGCCTCGCTCCTCTTGAGTGCACCCGTCTATAGAGCCCGGAAGAGGAGCAGCCTACGGGCGAGTTCGTCTGCATCGAGCAGCAGATCGATCAGGTCTGCCCGAGATACCGGCGGTGGCAGTCTCCGAGTCAACATCTCGACCTCCGAGATCGTACCGACGCGATGCAGCCGAAACCGTAGATAGCCGCCACAACCAGCGCCGTTGCGCCAAAGGTGACTTGGGCGGCATCCGAATGGACATCGGCGGCCTGGGGACGCGACACCAAGGATGGACTTTGCGGCTCGTGGGAACCGGCTCCCCTGTTCGCCTGGTTCGTCGAGCCGTCGCCCGGATTGACCCATCTCTTGCAGCGCACCGAATGCCTGCCCGACGACTTCGACGCCGCCGTCGCCTATGTCATCCGGGCGCTTCGCCGACCGAATGAGGAGCCAGCGCGATAGGCGTCCTCGACGGCGGGCGCAGCCGGGTGTCGCAGAGGACGATCGCAGGGAAGGGAGTGGAGCCGCCTCAGGGATTCGAACCCTGGACCTGTGGTTTACGAAACCACTGCTCTACCACTGAGCTAAGGCGGCTAGAAGCGCAGCGGCAGCTTACGAAACAACTGCTCTACCGCTGAGCTATGTCGGCGCGAGCGGGATGGTATCACGACGGATGGCCGGATCGAACGTCTGGCTGCCCTCAAAGCGGCCAGGTAGCCTCGGGCGCAGCGGTGGCGTGGTCCGCGGCGGACTAGCGATCCCCCTCGATCCAGCCCTGCCGTTGGGCCACGCGCACCAGCGAGGTCCGGCTGGTCACGTCGTAGCGATCGAACATCCGCCGCAGCTGGCTCTCGACGGTCTTCAACCGGAGCGAGAGACGCTCGGCGATCTCGGCGTTGCCCATACCCTCGGTCACGAGCTCCAGGATCTGGGCCTCACGCGGGGTCGGCGGGCGGAGCGCCGTGCGAACGGATCGGCGGACGTCGTCGGGAAAGGCCGTGCCACCCGCGGCGACCGTCCGCACGGCCGCGAGGATCTGCCCGATCGCCGCCATCTTGGAGAGGTAGCCCTTCGCTCCGTGCTCGACGGCGGCGACGTAGTAGCTCGGATAGGAGTACGCGCTCAGAATGATGAATGCCGGGCCGGGCGTATGCCGGGCGAGCACCTCCAGCCCGTCCACGGTCCCGGACAGGCGGATGTCGCACAGAACGATGTCGGGCGATTGGGCCGCGATCAGGCGGTCGGCCGCGTCGCTATCGCCGGCCGTCCCGACCACGGTCACGTCGGGCTCGCCCCGCAGGAGCGCCGTGAGCCCCTCCGCGATGGCGGGATGATCCTCGATGATCGCCAGCCGGATCAAGTTCGTCCCTCTCTCGCCGGCGGGGCATCGTCGCGGGCTCTCCTCTTGGCGAGCGGCAGCCGCACCACGATCGCCGTTCCCTCTCCGAGGGTCGACTCGGCCTCGATCGTTCCGCCATGCGCGGTCACGATCTCGCGCGCCAGGTAGAGCCCCAGACCGAGCCCGGCCGACGGTTTGTGCCCCAGCTGCGTGTACGGCTGGAACAGCTGCGGCAGCACGTTGCCGGCGATCCCCGGCCCGTGGTCGCGGACCTCGACGACGGCGACCGCGCCGGATCGACGCACGGTCACGTCGATGGTCGGTGATGTCGCCGCGTGCTCGACGGCGTTGGCGAGGAGATTGACGAAGACCTGCCCCAGGCGACCGGCATCCGCTCGCACGAGGATCGGCCCGCGAACGGGCGAGACTCGGATCGGCGGCGCCTTCGGCAGCGTTTCGGCGACTTCGACGGCATTGCGCACGACTCCAACGAGATCGATGGGCGCGGTGACAAGCTCCAGACGACCGGCCTGGATGCGGCTTACCTCGAAGAGGCGCTCGATGAGCTCCCCGACCTGCCTGGTTTGCGCGAGTGCCCGGACGGCATAGGTGCGGGCCTGCGCGGAGGTCCCGGCGTCGAGATGCCGCTCGACGAGCTGAAGGTACCCGTGCAGGGCGGCCACCGGGGTCTTGAGCTCGTGACCCGCCGCGGCCATCAAGCGCTCCAGGCTGAGCCGCATCGTGCGCTCGGAGAGGTCCCGGATCGCCAGGACGCCGCCCCAGGTCCGGTCCCCCGCGGTGAGCGGTTCGACGACTGCCTCGAACCAGCGCCGACTCCCCCCGGGCTGGGCCACCGCGAATTCCATGCGGAACCTCTCGCCCCGGGCGGCCCGTTGCTGCGGTCGGTCGGCCGGCGGAATCGGCAGGCCGGCCGCGTCCTCGGGCTCGATCTCGGCCCCAGCCACGCCAAAGAGCCGATCGTAGGCGTCATTGGTCGCCACGATCCGGCCCTCGTGGTCGACTGCGACGACCGCGTCGCCGAGGCTGGCCAGGATCGATCGCAGACGATCGTGCTCCTCCTGGATGCTCAACCGTTGTTGCTCTAGCACGACCGCCTGGTTGCTGAGCTCTTCGGTGCGTGTGGCGAGATCCTCGTTCGCGACCCGCAACTCCTCGACGCTCGCGGTCAACTCCTCGTTAAGGGTTTCGAGCTCCTCGTTGGTGGCCTGGAACTCCTCGTTGACGGTTTCCACTTCCTCGCGAGTGGCCTGGGCGTCCTCGCTGGCCAGGAGCATCGCTTCGTTCGCCACGCGGAGCTCGGCGACCAGGGCGGTCAGCTCCTCGTTCGCTCGAAGGAGCCGGCCGTTCGTGGCAATCGCTTTGTCGAGTCGCTGCCGCGTCCGGATGTCGGCGCGCCGCTCCCGCTCCGGTCTGGTGACATCCGTCAGTTCGACGACGACCCCTTCAATGGCTCGATCCTCTACCCAGTAAGGGCGGACGGTGGCCTCCACGAAATGCGCCGTCTCGCTCGCGGCATCCGTGGGCTCCACCTCGAACACGGCCGAAGTCGTCTTGCCCGTCAACGCGGAGTCGATGGCGGCTCGGAGCACACTGGGTGGCAGAACCTCAGCGAGATGGACGAAGTCCTGGTCGTATGCCGAGCCGTGGATCCCGAGCATCTGGCGGGCCGCGGAATTGATCCGCAGGATGTAGTAGCGCTGATCGACGACGACGATCCCGACCGTCAGGTTGAGGATCAGGCTCTCCGCCGAGGCCGACGATTCCGCCAGGCGCTGGACGTCGCGGTGCGTGACTCGGATGGCCTGATCGAGCTGGGATTCGGTGCTCCGACGCGGGCGGAGCACCGCCGGTCGCATCGGCAGAATCGCGTAGCTCCCTGGCAGCCGCCGGAAGACGCGCAGCCGCGCGTCCTCGTCCTCGAACGGCTCCGGCAGGGCCATCACGGACTCGGACGTGCCGAGCGCCAGCCGACCGCCCGGCCGCAACGAGAACGCGAAGGTCTCGAGGGCGACCCGCTGCATGGGCGCGGCAAAGTAGATCAGCACGTTCCGGCAGAGGATGAGATCGATTCTCGGGAAGGGCGCTCGCTCGCCGAGATCGTGCTCGCCGAAGACCATCATGGAGCGCAGTCGCTTGGCGACCTCGTAGCCGCCGTCCGATTTCACGAAGTAGCGGTCGCGAGCGCCGGCCGGCAAGCCTTTGAGGGCCACCGGCGGATAGATCCCCCGGCGCGCGAACGCGATCGCGTCGCGATCGATGTCCGTCGCGAAGATCCGCACGTCCGGCCACGGGAGATCGTTTCCGAGAGTTTCGGCGACAACGATGGCCAGGGAGTAGGCCTCTTCTCCGGTCGAGCAGCCAGCCGACCAGACGCGGAGCTCTCGCCGCTCGCGCCGGGCCTCCGAGATCAGCTCGGGAAGGACATGGCCNNAGCCTCGCGTACTCCTCGGGATCGGACTCCAGATAGTCCGAGTACGCGGCGAGCGTTGGCCGGGCTGTGGCCTTCATCCGGCCGCGCAACCGCCGCAGGATCGTGGCCGGCTTGTAGCTGCGAAAGTCGATGCCGCTTCGCGCGTGGATCCGGTCGAGAAGTCTGCCCAACTCATCGTGATCGGGCCCATCTGCCGGAGGTTTACCGGCGGCCAGGAGATCGCACAGGATGGCTCCTATCGAGTCGAGATCGGCCGTCGCGTCGACCAGGGAAGGGGGAATCGAGCTCGGCATCGAGGGGAACATCGCGGTCGCGGGGTTCTCGATAACGACCGCTCCGCCAGCCTTCTTCACGTGCCAGACTCCCGCCGAACCGTCGGAACCGCTGCCCGTGAGGATCACGGCGATGAGCCCCGGGCCGAAGACACTGGCGGCGCTCTCGAAGAGCACGTCGATGGAAGGTGCGACCGCGCCGGCCTTGGCCGCGTGAAGCCGGAGGTCGCCGTGGCTGATCTCCACGAGCCTGTTCGAGGGGACGACGAAGATCACGCCGTTCTCCAGCGCCTCTCGCTCCTCGACCACTCGGACCGGCAGCGTGGCGTGACGAGCGAGGATCTCGTGCAAATGGCTGGGGCGGCGGGGGTCGAGATGCTGCGCGATCACGATCGGCGCGGGGAAGTCGGCCGGCAGGCTCGCCACCACGCGGGAGAGCGCCTCGATGCCGCCCGCCGATGACCCGATCACGACGAGCTGAGATTCCACAGGGAACGCCGCTTTCGCCACTATGCACACAGTATGGCGGGCAGCCGAACGAAATGGGGCCAGCGTCTCCGCCGACCCCCGGCGATGTCTCGGGTGCCGGGTCTCCATCCTCGCAAAATGGGCGGTCAACTCCTACTTTGGAGGGCCAGGGCGAGTCACATCGAGCCGCCGAGACGACGAAGCCCCGGGCCTGCTCGTGGGACTCATGAGCGCTGTGGTGGCTCTCGCCGTGACAGTCGGCGTGACGCGGAGGTTCTGACATGACGACGATTGAAGTCACGACGGAAACCCAGGACATCGAACCGGAGTCGTTCGAGGGCGCGCGAGCTGCCATCGATCAGGCCCGTATCGGGGTGTCCAACGCCATCGGGCACGTTCCGGATATCGCCGGCCTGGCTCGCGATCGCGCCGAGCAGGTCGCCGATCGGCTCCCGGGGGCGTTCGGCCGCGTGCAATCCGGCGCCGAGAAAGCCGTCACCAGGCTCCAGACGATGCCCGATTCGGCGCTGCGTCTGCTGGCGGCCGCATCGATCGGTCTGGGTGCCGGGCTCCGTCTTGCGGGTGCGCCGCGCCTGGTCACACTGGCGGGTTTCGCTCCCGCGTCGATCTTCGGTTTCGCAATCATGTCCCGCCCGCGCCGAATTCACCTGGCTTTGCACCCGACTCAGCCGTAGGGCCGGCGCGGCAGCGCCTCGCAATCGATCCATTTCTACCGGGTTTTCATCCTCGCGTGACGCCGGCGGCCGGTCAAGAATCGGACCTACGGTTCGGATTAGACAAAGGAAGCTATGACCAATGGGAAGGTCCACAGCTCTCGTTGCGTTGATACCCACGGTGGGACACCGGTGAGCAACGACCCGACATAAGCGGAAGGGGCGCCACCGGCAACTCCCGATCCAACCTTTGAAAAGGAGTTTCCTTGGGCAGGTTCAGGTTCCTATTCCGAGGCCTCATCGCCTTCGCTTTGCTGGCCCCGGTTTCCATGATCGCCACCGCACCTGTGTCCGCTGGGACGGCCGCCGCGACCACGACGTGTAGCAACGGTGTCGACAACACGCCCGGCCTCGGCCTGATTTGCCAGGTCACGATCGTCAACACCATCACGGGCAGTGGCGGATCCGCAAAAGTCACGATCCACGAGTGTCACGGCGCGGCGGGCGCGCCGACAGCCGCTTGCACGACGAAGACAACCACCCTGTCCGCGCCGGTGACCGTTGTCAATCAGTGCAACAACTCGATCGGCGGCGGTGGCGGCACGCTCCGTTGCAGCGTCACGGTCACATCAAACTTCTACGGTGGCATCGGCCCGGGTGCGACGGCTGCAACGGTGAACCAGTGCGTCCGCTCAGGTGGCGGCATCACGACCGGCTGCGATCCCATCCCGGCCAACACAACCGGCGCCGCGATCACGCAGTGCAACGACTCGGCCAACGGCGGAACCCTGGTCCAACTGACATGCACCGCGACCGGCACGATGTCCTCGGCCGTCGTGGTCACGATCAACCAGTGCAACGGCTCGGCCAATGGCGGCGGAGCCCTGGTCATATGCTCCGCCAGCCTGGCGAACAACGCGGTCAGCGGAACACCACCGCCCACCGGCACAGCCAGCCAGGGCTCGACGAGCGACAACTCGACACCGCTGCTGCCGCTGCTGGTCCTTCTGGCCTCGTGCGGGTTCGGTCTGGCAGTCGTCGCGGCCCGACGCCGGAGCATCTTCAGCTAAGCCAACCCCGAGTCGCCTCGTGCGACTGCGAATGAGTCTTGCCTGATCGACGGGCCGCTCTCCCGGCCCGTCGATCCCTATTCCAGGCGGCGCTCCACCTCAACTCCGGCGCCACTTCGGCCGGGGTTTTCATCCTCGCGGAGCGGCCCCCCGCAGGTCCACTATCGGATCACGACCACGGATCGAAGGCTCCACCGGCTTGATAGCCGGATGCAGGTTCATCGTCCGTCGTCGGGAAGAAGACCACCGTGACAGTTCAGGAACAGCGGAGCGTCACGACAGACGCGCCGACCACCACCGAGTCCGGTGGCCTTAGCAACCGGACCACCACCAGGCGCCAGCTCGACTTTCGGCCAAGCAACAACGAGACAACCCGCCGCATCGTCGTCCTCGTCTTCGGCCTGATCCAGATCGTCATCGGCCTGCGGATCGTCCTGCTGCTGGTCGACGCCCGAACTGGCAATTTGCTCGTCTCAATCATCAACAACGTGGGCGGGCTGTTCACCGCGCCGTTCCAGGGGATCCTGCGCATCAGCGCCGTTTCCTCCGGCGGCTCCGTGCTCGACGTCGCCGCAGTCGTCGCCCTCGTGGGTTGGACGATCATCGAGCTGATCGTGATCTGGAGCCTCGCCATCTTCCGGCACGAGCCCGCCCTCGCCTGATCCAGTCGCTCCCCCAGCAGCCCTCGCCGACCGGCGTCGGGCTTGCGCTCACCAAGAAAGAAGAAGAACTTCCATGCTAGACATTCCCAACATGACACTCCTTGCCTGGCTCGTCGTCGGCGCGATCGCCGGCTTCCTCGCCAGCATCATTACCGGATCCCGTGAAGGTCTCGTGATGATGGTCGTCCTCGGAATCGTGGGCGCCATCGTCGGCGGCTGGGTTGCCACCGATCTCCTCAAGATCGCCAACGTGACCGGCATCAACACCACGAGCGTTATCGTCGCCGTGGTCGGGGCCCTCATCGTCATCTTCGTCGTTGGAAGCCTCGGCACCCGGCGTGGCGGGTACGGCTGGCGCTGATGCGAGCACGCTTCTAGCGCGCCTGCCCTTGTTCTGACGGCACCAAGCAGGATCGGTCCCCGGACGAGGGGCCGATCCTGCGCCTATTTGCCAGCGTGATGGAGCCGGCCATGGAACCCCGCTTCGCCTTTCTGTCAACCTATCCGCCGCGTCGCTGCGGCATCGCCACATTCACACGAGATCTGGCGGGTTCCGTGGGCAACCGGGAGATCGTGGCCATCCACTGGCCCGGCGATCGGATCCTGTACCCGCTCGAAGTCACCGGGCTCCTCCAGGGCGACAATCGCGCGGACTATTCGCGGGCAGCCGATCAGGTCTCCGCGTCGGGTGTCTCGGTCGTCTCCATTCAGCACGAGTACGGCCTGTTCGGTGGCCGGGACGGCGACTTCATCCTCGACTTCCTCGACCGCATCCGGGTACCGGCCGTGGCGACCCTGCACACGGTGCTGCGCCAACCGAGCGCTTCACAGCGCCACGTCATGACGCGGCTCCTCGAGCGGACCGCCGCCGCCGTGGTCATGTCGCAGGCCGCGGCGAGATTGCTGCGGCGTGAATACGGCGCAGACAGCTCGCGGACGCGGGTGATCCCGCACGGCGTACCCAACCTGCCGCTCGTCGACTCGGACCTGCGCAAGCCCGACTTCGGGCTCGAGGGTCGGTCGGTGATCCTGAGCTTCGGGCTCCTTGGGCCGGGCAAAGGGTACGAGCACGTGATCGAAGCCATGTCCCGCGTTCGGAGGGAACGCCCGGATGCGCTCTACGTGGTGCTCGGGGCAACGCACCCGAACCTCATTCGCAGCGAGGGCGAGGCCTATCGAGATCGGCTGCGCAAGGCGGTGAACGACCTGGGCCTGCGCGGACACGTCCTCTTCGTCGATCGCTTCGTCGGCCAGGAAGAGCTGGGCCGGTGGCTCCAGGCCGCCGATGTCTTCGTCACGCCGTATCCCAACCTCGACCAGATCGTGTCCGGCACGCTTTCGTACGCGCTGGCCGCAGGCCGACCGGTCGTCTCCACGCCCTTCGCGTATGCATCCGAGGTGCTCTCCGGTGGTCGCGGCGTCATCGTCGAGCCCAACTCCCCGGAAGCCCTGGCGGACGGATTGAGCAGCCTTCTCGGCGATCGGGCCCGCCGAGGGAAGATTGGTCGAGCGGCCTACGCCTTCAGCCGCGGGAGGATCTGGCCCGAGGTCGGCGCCGCCTATCGCGCGTTGTTGACCCAGGTCGCGGCAGGCGCTCAGCTCGCGGGCAACTCCCAGGTCGCGCGCGGCGCCGAGATCTCGTACGAAGTCCCCGCCCTCGTGGCTCACGGCTGAGCGGGCACGCCTCGGGCGGGTCGCCGACTCAGCGAACGGCGGTCCCAAGCAGCGCGCCTACGCCGTAGGTCACGGCGGCGGCGAGAAGGCCCAGCCCGGCCTGCCGAAGACCGGAGCGAAACGGATGGCGGTGGGTGAGCCGGCTGACGCCGAGCCCGACCAGGAACAGCGCGGTCAGCGTCGCGGCGATGCTCGTCGCGAGAGCTGTCGTTCCGGCGAATAGGACGAAAGGCACCAGGGGCACCGAGGCTCCGACCGCGAAGGCCAGCAACGAGCCCGCGGCGGCCGTCATTGGCAGGCCCATAGTCTTCGCGGAGAGACCGATCTCCTCGCGGACGAAGGTGGCAAGCGCCCGCTTTGGATTGGCCAGGAAGCGGTCGGCCACGAAGTTGGCGTCCGATCTCGAGAGGCCCCTCGACGTGTAGATCTCGACGAGAATCGCACGTTCCTGGTCGGGCGTCTGACGAAGTTGCCGGCGTTGGAGCTCGATCTGGTACTCGAGAAGCTCGTGCTGAGAACGGACCGAGACGTACTCGCCCACGGCCATGCTGAAGCTACCCGCCACGAGACCGGCAATGCCGGCCAGGACGACGGCATGGGGATCCTCGAACGACGCTCCGGCAACGCCCATGATCAGGCAGACGTTAGCCACGAGGCCGTCCGTGGCGCCGAACACAGTCGGGCGCAGGATGCTCGAGCCGCGCGTCTCGTGAGGGCTCGTCGGGGTCGCCAGCAGCGCTCGCAGGCCGGACCAGATGGCATTCACCGCCGCGAACCAGGCGGTCGGATATCGGGCTCGCGCCCGATCGGTCAGACGATGAACGACAGGAAGCCGAAGAACAGGCCGAGGTCGGTCCAGCCGATCTTGTCGGTCGAGAACAGGCCGGCAGTCTCGAGCACGGCGATCACGAAGCAGATGCAGGCTACGAGGACCAGCAGCGACCTGTTGCTGCTGAACATTCCTCTGCGATTCATGGAAGTCTCCTCGACTGGGCGCCCGGCCCGCTCGGCCGAAATGGACAAAGTCGGATTGGGCCCGCTTCGAGTCTGATCCTGTCCGACAGCCGCCCGTGAGGATGAAGACCCTCCAGCGCGCCGAAGTCCGGGCACACAGGAGCCCGACCACGCCTGTCGGGCGAGGCAAGCTTCAAAGCGTGCCGGCGATACCGTGCTGCTCCCGTCAGCCGAAGATGGTCGTCAGGATCAAGGCGACGGCGGCCACTCCCATGACGATGGTGGTGAGCCACCCAACGACATTCAGAAGACGGCCATTCGTTCGCTCGCCCATCACCGCGCGATCGTTCGAGACGAGCATGACGAGGATCAGCAGTGGCGCGCCGACGAGGCCATTCAGCACCGCGCTCAGGACAAGAGCGGTGATCGGATTGATCCCGAGATAATTGATGGCCATCCCGACCAGGGTCGCCGCGACGATGACCGCGTAGAACTGCGGCGCACGAGTCAGCTTGCGATCGAGCCCCGACGCCCAGCCGAACGCCTCCGAGACGCCGTACGCCGCGGATCCCGTCAGGACGGGGACCGCCAGCACTCCGGCTCCGATGAGCCCCACGGCGAGCAGGAGGGCGGACGCGTCGCCAGCCAGCGGACGTAGCGCCTGTGCCGCATCGGTGGCCGAGGCCACATCGTGCTTGCCCGCGACGAACAGAGTGGCACCGGTGGTGAGAATGATGAAGTAGGCCACGATTTCCGAGAAGACCATCCCGGCGATCGTGTCCCACAGTGCGTACTTGAGCTCAAACCGCGACGCCCCCTGCCGATCCCGGAGCTTGCGACGCCCCATGCTGATCTGCTCCTCGACTTCCTGGCTCGCCTGCCAGAAGAAGAGATACGGCGATATCGTCGTGCCAAGGAGTGCCACGACGATGCCGATGTACGCGGGGTCGAGCCGGATCGTCGGGATCAGCGAGCCCGCCAGCACCTTCACGATATCGGGTCGCGCGAAGAGGGCCGCCCCGATGTAGGCAAGGAGGGCCAGGGCCAGCCATTTGAACACCTTCTCGATCAGGCGATAGCTGCCCAAGAGCTGGAGCGCGATGATCGCGAGGCTCACGGGCACGATGAAGACGTACGCCTCGATCGGCACGAGAAGATTTATGGCCGCTGCTATGGCGCCGATGTCCGCGCCCGCGTTGAGAGTGTTAGCGATCACGAGGGCGATCACGGCGGGGTACAGCGCGCGGCGGTAATGCTCTCGGAGAACACCCGCCAGGCCTTTGCCGGTTACCAGGCCGATCCTGGCGCAGATGTACTGGACGGCGGTCTGCATCGGCAGCATGGCGAGAGTCGTCCAGAGCGTGGCGAAGCCGTACTGCGCGCCGGCCTGGGCGTAGGTTCCGATCCCGGATGGATCGTCGTCCGATGCGCCGGTTATGAGGCCCGGACCGAGGGCCTTAGCCAGGCGCGTCAACGGGTTCTTCGCGGCCCGCAGCTTGGCCGCCTTCGGATCGACGGGCCGCCCGGGGTCGACCCGCGGCTCGCCGGCCGTGGTCGACGCGTTCCGGCCGGGCGCGGCGTCAGCCCCCATGCTCGTCTTGCAGTTGGGCCCGCCACGCCATCAACTGGCGGTACACGGCCGGCGCCCCCAGGGGCGGATCTTCGGCCAGCTTCATGGCCGCCGGGCACAGGATGAACGGCTCACTCTGCCCTCCGCCCAGGCCGCCATGCGAGCCGATGAGCTCCTCGAAACCGGTGACCTCTCCTGAGGCGCGGTCTATGGCGCCCAGCAGGATCAGGTCGCCGGCATTCGGAAAGCTCTCGAGGTGCAGCAGGTTCTCGCCCGCCAGCGGACCGTAGTCGGCCATGGCGTC
Organism: Chloroflexota bacterium; assembly: GCA_003158295.1. Classification (GTDB taxonomy): domain Bacteria; phylum Chloroflexota; class Limnocylindria; order Limnocylindrales; family CSP1-4; genus Fen-1039. The sequence continues at coordinate 26,882 of PMIP01000002.1, forward strand.
GCTGCGATCGGGCTGGCCCGCGGTCAAATCCAGCCGGCCATGCGGCCCCAGCACGAGCACCTCGCCGGCGTCGGACCTGACTAGCAGCGCTCCTATCCCTGGATGACGCGCCAGCGCCTCGATCAGCCCCGGCCAGCGCAGCTCGATCGCCTCGCAAGTCGCCCGGCCCGACTCACCGGTGAAGTAGACGTGGGCCAGGCTGCCGGACGAACACACGACGACATCCGGAGGGGCGGCGGCGGCGTCAATTCTGGACCGCCCCAGGGCACGGCGCAGCCCACCTGCCAGCATCGGTCCCAGGCTGGAGCCTCGGCCGAACTCGGCCGCGATGCGCCGGCCGACACCCGCCGATTCGACCGCGTCGGCGCTGCCCACGACGGTAGTCGCGCCGGGCAGCAGGGCGGCGATCGTCGCCTCGAGCGATTGGCCGTAGCGCTGATGGAACGTGGCCCCGAGGCACTGACCGTGGTCCGAGAGCACGACCAGCCGATAGGCCCGGCTGGTGTATCGAGCAGCCTTCAACAGCGAGCCGATGGCCCGATCGATGCCTTCGAGCGCATCGATCGCCTCCACACGCTCGGGGCCGCAGTGATGGGCGATGGCATCGTAGCCCGTGTAGTCCACGTAGATGGTCGGCGCCGAGCAATGCATCTCTTCGATCACGAGGGCCGTCGAGACGGTCCGTAGCGCGACGTTGGTAACGGCGCGTTCGACGGCGAAGGCCAGGTCTCGGTGCATGCGGGGCTCGACCGAATGGGCGCGCTGGCGCTCCGCCTGATACAGCTCCTTGGTCATTTCGCCGGCCATCAGCACCAGCAGGCGGATGTAGTCGACGGTGGTGACGAAGAGGCCGCGCAGGCGCCGTTCGTCGTCGGTCGACCCGCCCTGGGCGATCGTGGCCATGGTCAGGTAGCTGCGTGGCGCATCGCCCGTCACGAGGTTCCCGATGCTGGCTCCGCCGTCGGCGAGCAGTCCCGAGCCGTCGCTGATTCGGCGGACGATCTCGGCCGCGTCGTCCGGGTGGTTGGCCACGAACAACCTGGCGCTTTCCTTCTCGTACCAGCGAAAGCCGGGGATGCCGTCGTTGCGCCCGTGCAGGATGCCGGCCTGACTGGCGGGCGTCGTGGGCGGGAGCAAAGCGACCCAGGGGTGGAGCGTGGCCTCACCGTCGCGCAACAGTCGGGCGAGCACGGGAGCGCGCCCGGCCCGGACCACCTGGTCAAGGACGGGCAGGCTCAGGCCGTCGATCTGGACCACCAGCAGACCCGGATTCGGATCCCTGGCGCGTCCGAAGTCGCGTGCCACCAACCGCCGGACGAGCACGCTGTAGTAGGAATCGTCGTCGCTCACCGCCACGATTTCGGCGAGGACCCCGTTGAGTGCGGTCAGCCACACGGTCGCCCAAATCGCCGTGCTGGGCCCGTCCACCTGGATGCCCGGCACGAAACGACCCAGGGCGAGGATGGCCGCGTACTGCGCGAGGAGTCCAACGCCATCGACCGCGAGCAGAGGAAGTCCCACCAGGAGCCAGTGCCCCAGGAGGCGCGACCCGGCATTCACGGCGGCCAGCAGGGCGCCTCCCAGAACGATTGCGGCGAGTCCCTGCACGTGGAACTCCGGGAGCACCAGGTCCACAGTGGCCAACGTCAGGCACGCCACGAGGAACTGCAGGATCGTGCGCCGGACGATCGCAAGCCGAGTGGGCCGCCATTCCCACATCAAGCTCGCCTGGAGGCGGAGGTCGGCGACGATGCCTGCGAGAGACATGGGGTCAGCCGAGAAGGGTGGTGACGATGAGGGCGAGCGCAGCCACGGGACCGTCTTGTCGGGCTTCTGCGTTGTGTGAGCGAGTCGCAGGGTCGGCCCGCCCCGCGCCGCTCCCTCTACGCGGCCGCGACACGGCGGTCAGGCAGGTTGATCGAGTCTCCCGGGGCCAGCACGCAAACGCGGACGGTCGGGGCGTACCGGGCCGCCGCCTGCGCGAACGCCGGGCCCGGCGCATCGAACTGCCGGCCGAAGAGCCGGTGCAGCCAGACTGGCGACAGTGTTCCCCAATGGATTGGCACCGCGATCGTAGGCTCGATCAGGGCGGCCGCCTCAGCCGCCCGGCGAGGGTCCAGGTGGCCGCGACCCAGGCGAGGCCCCCACCCCCCGACCGGCAGCAGGGCCACGTCAACTCGCCCCGCCATCGTTTCCATGGCCGGGAAGAGGTCGGTATCGCCGGCGAAGTAGACGGTCGAGCCCGCGGATATCAGGCAGCCGATGGCGTCCGCCGCCGCCCAGGGCGATCGCCGGCCACCGTGTGCCGCCGGCACGATCTCCAGTTCCACGCCTGCCACGTGAAGTCGGTCGCCGACCCGCACCTCATGCACAGGTCCGAGATCCGCCCGTTGCAGGACGTGGCCTAGCCCTGCCGGCACGATCACCTGCGGTCGACCCGGGATGGCACGCAGGGACGGCAGGTCCAGGTGATCGAAGTGGCCGTGGCTAATGAAGATGGCATCCACGTCCGCGAGATGGGCGGCCGGCACAGCAGCCGCACGACGTCGAAGAGACCGCAGAACATGTCCCAGGACCGGGTCCGTGAGAAGCCGGGTCCCCGCCATCTCGACGAGTACGGTGGAGTGGCCCAGGAAGACCAGACGGCTGCCAACCGGCCGGTCGCTGGGACTGGTAGCCGGCATGTGCGATCTACCTCGTACCGGGCCGGGCGAATGGCGCGGCCACCGGCCGACCGTCGCGGAAGGAGTACCGGACCTCGCTTGGCCTGTCGCCTGCCGCGGGCGACTGCGTGGCCGGATTGTAGCCCCTCGCGCTCGCACCGGCCCCGACTGGCACAAGACATCTCGTCGTGTCACGATGGGCCCATGAGCGCGACCGACTCCCCGCCCGCAGCAGCCGCCGGAGTACCCAGGAAGAGCACGGCCCACCGCAGTCGCCCCACCGGTGAGCCCTCGATGGCTCGCGAGCCGAACTACCAGACCGCCCGCCCCACCAAGGTCGCGATCGTGGGCGTGGGACTCGTCGGCTCGACCTTCGCCTACACGCTGCTGCTCTCCGGCATCGCGTCGGAGATCGTGCTGATCGACGTCAACCACGAGCGGGCCGAGGGCGAGGCGATGGACCTCAACCACGCCGTTCCGTTCGCTCATCCCACCAAGATCTGCGCCGGCGACTACTCCGACTGCGAGGGCGCCGCGATCACCGTCATCGCCGCCGGCACCGGTCAGAAACCGGGCGAGACGCGCCTGGAGCTGGTCAAGCGGAATGCGGCGATCTTCGGCCAGATCGTGCCGAAGGTGGCGGCGGCCAATCCGGAAGGGATCATCGTGGTCGCCACGAACCCGGTCGACGTGCTGACGTACGTGACCATGAAGCTGGCCGGGCTGCCTCCCAGGCGAGTCTTCGGGTCCGGCACGATCCTCGATACCGCGCGCTTCCGCTACATGCTGAGCGAACACCTGGGCGTGGACCCGCGCAGCGTCCACGCCTACATCATCGGCGAGCACGGCGACAGCGAAGTGCCGGTTTGGTCGCTGGCCAACGTGGCCGGGATGCGCCTGCCGACCTTCTGCGCGGAGAACGGGATCCCGCTTTCGGCGGACACGATGGAGCGGATCTTCCGCCAGACGCGCGACGCGGCCCAGGAGATCATCACTCGCAAAGGCGCCACGTATTACGCGGTCGCCGCGGGCCTGATGCGCATCGCCGAAGCGATCCTGCGCGACCAGAACACGGTCCTCTCGATCTCGAGCCTGGTCGAGGACTACTACGGCATCGACGACGTCTGCTTGAGCCTGCCCACGGTGGTCAGCCGGCGCGGCATCGAGCGAGTCCTCCGCCTGGAGCTCAGCCCGCACGAGGCTCGCGGCGTGCGCAAGTCGGCCGACGTCCTGCGCCAGACGATCCAGTCGCTGGGAGCGTTCGCTAGCTAGCGACCGCCGCATTGCGGCGACGGCGACGGCGAACGGGCGACCGACTACCTCGGCAGGGCGTGCTCTTCGAGCGGCGTGTCCCAGTGAGACTCGACCAGCTCGAAGCGGCGCTGCTCCTCGCGCTTCAGCTTCTCCGCGTCGGGGTAGAGCCGAGCCAGGATCGCCGGATCCGTGTGCTCCTCCATCACGGACCAGTCCCTGTAGGTGATCGTCACCTCGAAGGTCCAGTCCTGGCGGCCATCGCCGTGGAAGCGGGGCTCGTAGGCCCGCACGTCGAGCATCCGGCCCGATTCGATCTGGGCCCGCAGCAGCGGCCAATGGTTTCGCTCGAACAGCTCCACGAACTCGTCCTGGAAGCCCCAGCGGATCTTGTAGAAGTACTGGACCGTCACGGGCTTGCGGGCGTCGACCATCTCTTGCTCCTCCTAGCGGCCCAGCAGGCCGGACACCGACCCTGTTCGCCGCAGCGAGCTGGCTTGTCGGCGGCCCGGCCAGCCTACACGCTTCGGGCCCTTCCCGGTCGGACAAGGCCCCGTTGGCGCCGCCTCGACCGCCCTTCGGCACCGCGACTGGATGCCTGCCGGCACTCGGCCGGGGCTCGCCGCCGTACGCGCCCGCGCCAGTGCCGCGACCTGCCGTACGGCGGCCCGCGCCGGCGACACGCCCGACTAGAACGTCCGGTACCAGATCAGCTGCGCGGCCAGGGCACTGACCAAAGCGATCGTGACACTGGCGAGGGTCCCGAGCAGGTAGCGCTCGGCGAAATCCTTGTCCTTGTCGAGTTTCTTGAAGCGGGCGAGAGTCTTGGCCGCGACCACGAAACCGATCGCAGCGGGACCGCCACTGACGGTGAGGATCACCACCAGGACGCGCTCCAGGACACCGATCGCGGCGCCCATCCGGTCTCGTTCCCGCTGGCTCTTCTTGAGTTCCTCGGGCAGGAGGGTCTCCACCAGCTGATTGGCGACGACCACGTTGACCACCAGCAGCGACCAACCGAGGATCGTCGCGATCGCCAGATGGCGAACGTCCGCGGAAGCCGTCGTCGAGGCGAATTGCACGAGGTTCGGGAGGCCGAGGTCGCGCACGGGCAGCCAGGCGAGGACGACGACGGCCGTAGCGGCAACGTAGGCGAGCGAAAGGACGGCAACCGGCCCGAGCGTCCACTCGGGTTTGCCGGTGGAGCGCGCCGGCACGATCCTTCCCCAGGTCGACCTGGCGGCGGCGGGGATATCGAAGCCGGTGCGACTGGCCACCACCGCAACAACGCAGGCGACTGCCAGATACGCGGCGATCAACCACCCGAGGAGTACCTCCGGATCGGTCACGATACGCCTCCCTCCCCTTCAACCTCGACGTTCCGAGTCGCCTGCGGCGTCGCGCAGTCGAGGGGACTCGCGCACACCCGCTTGATCGCTCCCGCCAGTCGAGCCAGGGGCAGAACTTTCGCTCGGGCGAATGAGACCGAGATTGTCGCTCGTCGGACCTTGAGCCGCTCGGCCACTTCGGACTGGCGTAGGCCGTCGATGAGGGCGAGGCGAGCCACGACCTTCTGCCTCCCGGTCAAGGCCTGGAGGAGCTCGGCCATGGCTGGCGTCATACCACCGAGCAACTCGTCGGCTTCGGTTCGCCCGATCCTGATCACGAGCCGCTCATGGCCGGTTCGTGCTGCCTCGATTGCCGAGCGCGCTGCCATGAAGGCGGGACCAGTGCGTTGCGTGGCCGGACCTTCCCCGGGATCGACCGCACCCCTGATGCATACCCATCGGATCGGCCGGGGCCCTTCGCGGAGAGCCGCGTGCAGAACAGCCAGCATGGGATCGGCCGTCGCGCAGAGTAGCCCCTGGACTTCATCGCCCTGGGTGAACCCGAAGGGCGCCAGCTTCTCGTGGCCGTAGACCTCGTCCAGCTCCCCGACCAGGGAGCGGAGCCAGGCCGCGGCCTCGACGCGCGCTCGTCGCGACCCGACCACGTCGCCAAACAGCACCCATCCTTCGGACGCGTCCATCTCCCTCAGACTAGCAGTGCACGTGATAGCCGTCAACGGCTATCTGTCGGGATATCAGCCGTATTTGGCTATCTAGCCCATCAATAGTCGATTACGGCTACCAGAGTGCCATTGACGCACGCCACGGCGCCGGTCGGGGGATCATGGGCACCGTACCGGCCGTCGCATCGCACGGGCAGAGCACGGCTCACAGGCCCGGCCGTCCGGCGAGCGGCTATCCTGAACCGGTGACGGCCGAAACACCCGCTCCGGGCCAGCCCGGCGCTTCTGCAAGCCCCTCGATCCCGCTCAACCCGGGACGCCGCGATCTGGGGATGCGGGCCACGCTCGTGTTCCCCACCCGAGAGATCGTCGAGCGCTACTACGTGCCTCTCATCTACACGGCCTGCCGCACGTGCTACTCGGAGCTGGCGCCGGACGACATCTTCGAGCGCGCGATAGACGGACGGATCTCACCTGCCAAGCAGCGCGAACTCATCGGCCGGGTAATCGAATCCGGACACGGCTCGACGATCGAGCACGTCGTCTTCACCTTCGCCATCACCGGCGTCAGCCGGACGCTCAGCCACCAGCTGGTGCGCCACCGAGCAGGCGTGGCATTCGACCAGCAGAGCCAGCGCTATGTCTCGTACAAGAAAGGCGCCTCGACGATGCTGCCCGGCACGATAGCCGAGGCGGATCCGGAGCTGCTGGCTCGGTACGAGGAACAGGTCGAAGGCGCGCTCGAGCTGTACTCCGAGCTCGTGGACTCCGGCATCCCGGGCGAAGACGCGCGCTTCGTCTTCCCGAACGCGACACGCACGAACCTGGTCATGACCGCCAACCTGCGGGCGCTGATCCACATGTCCGGGCTCCGCCTTTGCACCATGGCCCAATGGGAGATCCGCCGGCTCTTCCAGCTGATCCGCCACGAGGTATTCGCCGTCAGCCCGTTCCTCGGGAGCTTCCTGGCTCCCAAGTGCGTGCCCCTCGGCTACTGTGACGAGGCGGGCAACCGGGATGAGCACTGCCCCATAAGGCCGCACAAAGACAGAGTGCTGGAGGCCTGGGCCGAGCGAACGAAAGGGCTGTCGGGCCGACCGCCCAGAGCCGGCGCGCCCGAGTAGGGGTCTGCTCGGATTGCTCCGGCCGCGCCGGTGGGGTACCGAAGACGACGTGCCATAGTACGTTCGGCGCAGTGGCTTGCGCCGATACGCGAGCCATGATCCGAATACCTGAGCCTCGCGCGGTTCGGCTCGGGGATCTGTGACCACGACATTGAGGTACACGGATCCTCGCAGCCACGCTCACAACGGACGATCGCGGGGCAACGATGGTCTGGGGCGCCCATTGGCGTCCGGCCCCGGGCGCACGGAGACGAGCGTGAACAATACGGCCGCAGGTCGCCCCAAGCAGTTCCTGTTCGACCTGGCGCAAGCGATGCGCGTTACCGCCGAGGCGGAACGGCAGGCGACGATCAACCAGTGTCAGGAGAACGCGAAGGCCTACATCGAGCTTTTGCAGTCTCAGACCAACGGCGGATCGGCCTCACTGCAGCAAGCCGCGGTGACGGACATCAGCACCCTTCGCAGCCGGTCCAAGGCAAGGATGGACAAGACCCGCCAGGAGACCGAGCAGCGGATCGCGCAGCGCTACGAGCTCCTGGAGCAGGAGCTGGAGGAGTACGCCGCCGCCATCGAAGGCGAGATCGAGCGTATCCAGGACCGCGTTCAGGCTTTCGAGACAGCGCTCGCTCGTTCCTTCGGGGAGCTCATGGAGACCACGGACCCCAGCGAGTTCGCCTACCTGGCCGAGCACATGCCGGAACCCCCGCCGTTCGTAGAGCCCGACTCGGCCACTCTGGTACAGGAGTTCCGTCTCCGTCGTGAGCAGGCCACGCCCTCGCAGACCGAGGCCGAATCCGGTCCCGAGGAGTAGAAGGCCCTTCCCGGACCGGTGGCACTCGGAATTCTCCGGCGACCCAGCCGAAGGAATCCGGACAGATGGGCCGATGGGGGCGCAGCGGCCAGAGATCGCGCCGAACGCGACCCTTCAAACCCCTGACAGACAAGACAGCACCCTGCTGCGACATCGCGCCGCAATCTGAAGCGGTACGGAAGGGCCGTTAGTCCTGGTACCTCCAGCGGGGTGCCCGGCCGCAACACGCGGCCCATGATCGGACCGACAAAAGCGGCTCTTGAGGCTGGCCTGGGACCGGCGATAATGGTGCGCACTCTCAGGCGCCGCGCAGTAGCCTAGTATGTCCATATCGGGTCGTTACCAAATCGGGACCTCTCCGGCGCCCGGCCGGGGCCCGGCGAACCTAACCACTGGGAGATGAGCGTGAACGAGACGGCCGCGCGTCACCCGAACCGCTTCATGGCCGACCTCATCTTGACGATGCGTTCGACGGCCGAAAAGGCGCGGCAGGGGACGATCGAGCAGTGCCAGGCAGATGCCAAAGCGTACACAGAGCGACTCCATGCCCGGACGGACGACGAGGCCGCATCGCTGAGGAAGGCTGCTGAGGCCGACGTAAGCGCCATCCGGGATTGGTCCAAGGCCGAGATGGAGCGTATTCGCGTCGAGACCGAGCAGCGCATCTCGCGTCGCCGCGAACTCCTCGAGCAAGAGCTCCAGGAATACAACTCCGCCATCGAACTCGAGATCGAGCGCGTTCAGAAGCGCGTCGTGAGCTTCGAGCAGGAGGTTGCCCAGTTCTTCGAGCAGCTCCAGCAGGAAACCGATCCGACCGTCTTCGCGAGCATGGCGGCCCAGATGCCGGATCCGCCGGAGTTCTCCGAATCCGATCGCTCCAGCATTACCGAGGACCTGCGTGCCCGCCGCGAACAGATCGTCAGGCCCGTGGTTGCCGATACTGGAGGCGGTACAGACGGAGCGCAGCCGGCCGAGGCCGAGCCAACGCCCGAACTCACCGAAGAGGCCGCCGACGCCCGTCTGGCGGGCGGTCGCGGAGCCGCCGGCAAGCCGGCTGCGGTCGAGTCGACTCAGGTCGTCGTGGTCGGACTCGTCAGCGTCGCCAGCATCGCCACGTTCAAGCGCCAGGTCGGCCGTTTGCCGGGCGTGAAGAACGTCGGCGTTTCGTCCGGCCCGGACGGCGAGTTCATATTCACCGTCGGTCACAGCGCGGATACGTCGCTGAGCCAGCTCATCCCAACCCTGCCCGCATTCCAGGCTCGCGTCGTCAGCGAGCGCGAGGGCGTGCTGAACGTCTCCGCGCACGACCCGGAAGCGGAGGGTTAGACTCCACCGACCGTCTCTCGCGCTCCAGGAGACCTTTCACAAGTGCCTCGGCCAGCTGTCGCCATTGCTCTACCGCAATCTGAGCTAGTCGCAGTGAGCGCGCAGCTCGCTGAGGCTGGGTACGAGCCGATCGCCGTCGAGACCGCCGACGAGCTCGAGGAGCTCCTCAACAGGCGGCACGACATCGGGGTGGCCATCCTCGACGGCGAGAACGACTTCGATCGCACGCTCGAGATGTACGCGATGCTCCACGATGAGGATCGCAACATCCCCGCCCTCATGGTCGTTGCGGCCCGTGCCCTGGACCGCATGAGTCTCGCCGGCCGAACGCGCGTCAACGATGAGTACTTCACCCGACCCTACTCCGCCGAGTCACTCCGGTGGCGGGTCGAGGCCATGCTCATCCGAGCCGAGATCCCGATAGACGACGCCGGGAGCGCCATCATCGAGGCGGACTCGCAGATCGAGACCGCTTCGGAGACCCGCCGCGGTCAGATCGTCATCGTCTTCAATCCCAAGGGTGGCGTAGGCAAGACGACTATCGCCGTCAACGTGGCCGCGCTGCTGCAGGTCCGCAAGCATCAGCGCGTGCTTCTCGTGGACTGCGACACCGTGACCGGCCACGTGGCCTCGTCGCTGGGCATGGAGAACGTTCGGACCGTGGCGGACGCTTGGACCGAGGACTTCGACAGCGGCGTCGCGGAGTCGTTCAGTGAGATCGCCTCTACTCATCAGAACGGCGTCGCCGTGCTGGTCATGGCGGAGTCGCCTCTTCACACGGAGATCCTCGAACCCAAGCGAGTTGCGGAGGCCATAACCACGGCCTGCCGCGTCTACGACTGGGTCATCGTCGACATGCACCCGGACTACGGACCGCTCAACCAGGTCATCTTCGAGCGGGCCGACAAGATCATCGTTCCGGTCACCCCGGACGTGCCCGCGATCCGAGCCGCGGTCCAATTCCGCGAAGTGGCCGTGGAGCTGGAGATCCGCGAGCGCCTGGCCATGGTCGTCAATCGCGCCAACAGCGGCGTCTCCGTCGCGGACATGGAGCGAACGGTCGGGATGCCGGCGCTGGCAGAGGTGCGGTCGGCCGGGATGCTCTTCGTTCGGGCGGCGAACGAGGGTCGCTCGGCCGTGGAGCGCTTCCCCAAAGAGAAGGTCATCGAGGACATCGAGAACCTGTGCGATCGGATGATGGCGACGCGCGAGTCCGGCGCGGCCAAGTCCGGCAGCGGGTTCATGGGCATCTTCGGCGGGGGCCGGAACACGAACCCCTCCGTCCGCGCCTCCTAGGCGTTACGGCCCCAACCCAGTCCCGCTCAACCCTCAGCCTTTGTTGACGTCGGCCCGATCCGGCGCCGGCGCCTGGTCGACACGCGGCGCCGCGTCATCGCGTCCGGGTTGAGTCAGCATCGCACGCTGAGGCTGCGGGATCTCGATTCCGCTTTCGGCGAAAGCGGCCAGCAGCCGCTTCCGAAGTTCTCCGTCCACGGCCCACTGCTCCGAGGCACGGACGGTGCCGACAACTTTCAGGGTCACACCCAGCTCGCCCAGAGCCGAGACGCGTTCGACGGCGGGCGCCGTGAGGATGCGCGGGCCCCATTCTGGATCCGCGAGCAGCTGCTGGCCCACGCGATGGACGACGGCCGTGGCCTTCTCGATGTCCGTGCCGTAGACAACCTGGACCTCCTGGTTGACCCTGGCCCAGACCCGTGTCAGGTTCGAGGCAACCGTGATCTCCCCGTTGGGGACTGTGTGCACGGTCCCATCCTGGTCACGCAATGTGGTGCGCCTGAGCGTGAAGTCCTCGACCTTGCCCGAGACGCCGGCGATGCGGACGATGTCACCCTTGGCGTACTGGTTCTCGATGAGAATCAGCGCACCGTTCAAGTAGTCGCGGACGAGATTCTGAGTTCCCAGGCCGATGGCGATGCCGGCGATGCCGAGGCCGGCGATTGCCGGCCCGATGTCCAGGTTGAACCCGGCGTGGAGAATCATCAGGCCGGCGATCACCACGACGAAGAAGCGTATGACATTGACGCCGAGCGTCTCGATGGTATCCGTTCGCTTCGTCAGCTCGACGGCAGAGAGTTCCTGCGCCGTCCCCTCCAGGTTCTCCCTGTTCAGCAGGGCACGGGCGATACCGGCGACGAAGACGTGGGCCAGCCGGATCACGACGGCTGCCACGACCACGATGGCGAGAACCGCGGCCGCGGCGCTCAGGTACGGTGCAAGCTTGAGCTCCTCCCCGTTCCACGGCAGCGTCACGATCGGATCGAATTGGGTCGCCATGCCGATAGCGTAGCGCCCCTCGCCGCTTTGCGAGCCAATGGCGTCGCACGAAAGGCGGCCCCTCGGGAGGGGGGACCGAGGGGCCGCAAAGGGTCAACTATGTGGTTGCCGGCCCGCCGGGCGGGCTCGGACTCAGAGCGAGGCCACCACCCCGCCGATGCGGTCGGTGATCACCGCCGCAACCTCGCGGGCGCGATCTACGAGCTCGGGCACGCGACTGGGCGTGATCCGGTTGCCCGAGGCGCGGACCTCGAGTGTGGCCACGACCGCCGCTCGCTGGTCGAAGACCGGCACCGCCACGGCGTTCACGGAAGGCTCATGCTCGCCGAAGGCGGTGGCGAAGCCACGCTTGCGGACCCGAGCGAGCTCTTCGAGTAGGAGATCCACCCGAACGATGGTATGAGATGTGTACGGCGTGAAGCCGATCTTCGAAAGGCGAATGACCTCGCGCTCCGGCTGGCTGGCCAGAAGCACCTTGCCCGGAGCCGTGGCGTGGAGCGGCGAGTTGCGGCCGGTCCGGTCGCGACCCATTCCGGAGGCATCCGAATAGGCGATCGTGAGGACGCTGTCGCCTTCGAGGACCTCGAGGGTCGTCGTTTCGTGGATGGACCTGGCGAGGGCCTCGAGCTCCGACATCGCGATCGACCGCAGATCCAGCGACTTCTCCGCGTGGCCCCCGAGCCGCACGACTGCCAGTCCTAGGCGGTACTTACCCGAGTCGTCGTCCTGTTCCACCAGGCCGCGCTTCTGGAGAGTGGCGAGCAACCGCGACGCGGTCGACTTGTGGAGTCCGAGGCGGCGGGCCAACTCGGTGACTCCGGCCTCTCCTGGCATCTCCCCCAGCGCTATCAGGAGTGACGCCGCGCGGTCGACTGACCGAACCGCATTCCCGTCGAGCATTAGTCTCTCCTAGAGGGCTCCTATGTGCGAAGCCTGGTGGCTTCTCCGCAGCTTCAGCGCTGCAGTCACCCCGTGCCCAAACCGGCGTGACCATCCCAAATCTGTTGCGGCCCCCGGGCCGCCCGATGGCGCATAACCTTCGCGGCCTACCTGCCCGGGTCGGAGTTCCGGTGGGAACACCCGATTACGTCCCAGGAGGCGCAACGTCTGGTTGAATGTTGACATAGTTACTAAGGATTAGTCAATCCCTCTCGGGTGTCATGTTGGTGACACCCAAGTCTTTTCCCGGAGTCATCGCTACGGGATCAAGCTGGCGTCCCATACGCTGCAGTCTCATCACAGGTGATCGAGGCCTCGGGACTGGACAGCCGGCCCGTCGCTCGGCCGGTCGGCAGGTCGGTCGAGTCGTAACATCGTCTTCGTCAGCCGTCCGCAGCCCGAGCAGACATGATTCCCAACGATCGCCTTTCACAGGTTCGATCTCGGTTCCCTGCACTGTCACGCCTGCACGATGGCCGGCCGTATCTCTACCTTGACGGTCCCGGAGGCACGCAGGTACCGCGCCGGACGATCGAGGCGATGACCGCCTACCTCGAGCGCAGCAACGCAAACCATGAGGGCGCCTTCCCCACCAGCGAGGAGAGCGACACCCTACTGGCGGAGGCCCACGTCGCCGCGGCTACCTTCCTCGGCGCACGGGACGCGGACGAGGTCGTGTTCGGTCAGAACATGACGACCCTCACCTTCGCCGTCAGCCGGGCCATCGGGCGGACGCTGCGAGCGGGCGACGAGATCGTGGTCACTCGCCTGGACCATGACGCCAACGTGGCCCCGTGGCTGGCCCTGGAGGAGGAGCGCGGCGCGGTCGTTCACTGGGTGGAGATCCGGCCCGACGACTGCACGCTCGACATGGACAGCCTGGAACGAGCCCTGGGCCCGCGTACCCGTGTCGTGGCGGTCGGGCTGGCGTCAAACGCTGTGGGAACCGTCAGCCCGGTGGCTCGGATCGTGGAGATGGCCCATGACGTTGGGGCCTGGACGTACGTGGACGCGGTTCACGCCGCGCCTCACCTCGCCATCGACGCGGCCGCCCTCGGGACCGACTTCCTGGTTTGCTCGCCGTACAAGTTCTTCGGCCCGCACCTCGGCCTCCTTTACGGGAGGCGCGAGCTGCTCGACAGTCTGGCCGCCTACAAGGTCCGGCCGGCCTCCGGCGAGCCGCCCGGCAAGTGGGAGACGGGCACGCTCCCGGGTGAGTCGATCGCCGGGCTGCTCGGGACGTTCGACTACCTGGAGTGGCTCGGTCGGGAGTTCGGCGGCGCTGAGATCGGCGCCACTGACCGGCGGGCGGCTCTGGCCGCGGCGATGCTCGCAATCCGCGGTACGGAGCGCGAGCTGGCTCTCCAGGCTTTGAAGGCACTCGGGGAGGTGCCGGGATTGACCCTTCGCGGCATCACCGACCCGGCCCGGATCGAAGACCGAGTTCCGACGTTCGCTTTCACGTTGGCCGGTCGCACGCCGCGCGAGGTTGCGGTCGAGCTCGGCCGGCGCGGCATCGCCGTCTGGGATGGAGATTACTATGCCTACGAGCTGATCCGGGCCCTGGGTCTGGGCGAGTCCGGCGGAATGGTCCGGGTCGGACTCGTTCACTACAACGAGCCCGCCGAGATAGAGCGCCTGGCCGAGGCGCTCCGGGAGATAGCCAGGCCGTCCGGGACGCCCGCGCCGACGAGACAGTGAGGGAGGAAAGATGATCGATCGGGGCCGACCCGCCGCGGCGTTCTTCGAGATCGTGCGCCGAGGCGACAAGCAGGCGGTCGACGAGGCGCTCGCCGCGGATGAGGGCTTGCTCCGGGCCCGCGACGAAGCCGGGCTTTCACCGGTACTGGCGGCAGCCTATGCCGGTCACTCTCGTCTGGCCGAGGACCTGGCCGAGAGACTGGCCAAGGTGCCAGACGGCCTGACCATCTTCGACGCGGCGGCGGTGGGGAACGCGGCCGCGGTGCGGCAGCTCCTGGCGGGCGATCGCGCCTCCATCGACGAGGGCGGCAGCGACGGCTTCACCCCGCTGCACCTGGCGGCCTACTTCGACCGGCTGGAGGTGGCCCGGCTGCTGCTCGAGCGCGGCGCGGATCGCAATGCCGTCGCATTCAATGAGATGCGCGTGACGCCGCTCCACAGCGCCGTTTCGGCTCGGCACCGCGACATGGTTGGCCTGCTCCTGGCCCATGGTGCGTCGCCGAACGCCGTCCAGCACGGCGGCTGGACTCCGCTGCACGCCGCCGCCGGGGCCGGCGACGAGGCCGTTGTCGACATGCTGCTGCTGCGCGGAGCGGATCCGACGCGCAAGAGCGACGACGGCCGCACCGCCATCGACATGGCCGACGAGGGCGGCCACGGCGCCATCGCGAAGATCCTGCGCAACTACGCCAAGCGCTGAACTGTCCCCGGCTGGAGAGGCGTTCAGCGGCGCCGCGAGCTGCCGCCGCTCGCGGAGCGCTCTGGGCCGCTTGCGGCTTTGCGCGAAGCGAGGGCGGACAGTGAGAAGGCGCCGAGCTGGCTACCCAGCGGTGCCCAGCCAGCCGGGCAGCTCTTTGGCGAGCGTCGCCAGCGGGAGTGTGCCGTGGCCCAGGACCGCGTCGTGGAAAGCTCGCAGATCGAAGGCCGGCCCTAGACGTTCGGCTGCCTCGCGCCGGAGCCTCTCGATCTCGCGCTGGCCCACCTTGTAGGTGAGGGCCTGCGCCGGCAAGCAGATGTAGCGGTCCGTCTCGATGATCGCGTCCGTCTCGGACTGGCCGGCTTCGAGGAGCTGCGCGATAGACCTGTCGCGGGTCCATCGGAACGCGTGGATGCCGGTGTCCACAACCAGCCGGGCGGCCCGGTGGGCCTGGCCGTCCAGCATCCCGAATCGCTCGGCCTGATTGAGGAAGAGGCCCATCTCATCGGCCAACCGCTCCGAGTAGAGGCCCCAGCCCTCGACGTAGGCCATCCCCGCCATCCGCGAGCCCATCCGCCGGAAGGCATTGAGGCTCGGATGCTCGCTCTGCAAAGCGATCTGGAAATGATGGCCGGGCACCGCCTCATGGAAGCTCATGCTGGCCAGGCCGACGTAGCTTCGGCTGGGCAGGTCGTAGGTGTTGACGTAGTAGACGCCGGGCCGGCTGTTGTCGACTGCGGGCGGATAGTAATAGGCAGCGGGTGCGTCCTGCTCCTTGTACGGCTCGACCGGCCTGACCTCACAGGCCGCTTTCGGCAGCCGGCCGAAGTACGCGGGTGCCGCCGCGAGAGCTCGCTCGATCTGGCCGCGGGCGCGGTCGAGCAACTCGTCGATCGACTCCGGGATGGCGGCCGGGTTGCTCCGCAGGGCTGCCCTCGCCGCTTTCGTGTCGTCGCCGAACCCGAGGTCGCGGGCGATGGTCCGACGCTCTTCCTCGATGGCGGCGAGCTCCCCGAGCCCGATACGATGCAGCTCGCCAGCGTCGATGTCGAGCGACGTCCAGGCCCGGATCTGGGTCCGGTATATCTGCTCGCCGTTGGCCGCGGACCACAGGCCCGGATCTTCTCGAGACGCCTCGCGGTACTTCCCCAGCAACGCCTCGAGGAACGCTCGGTCAGCCGGTCGGACGTACTTGCCGATGGCGGCGACGAGCCGCTCTCGATCGGCTTCCGTCGGCAGCGTCAGGGTCGTGGCCACCGGCGACTGCTCGTCTGGTAGCGCCAGCAGCCGTTCCAGCTGGCTGATGACACGCTCGGTCACGATGCGGGCGGCCGTCAGCCCCCCGGCCAGGCCTTCTCGAGCCAGCTCCGCGTTGGCCGCCATGAAACGCGGGTAGTCGGCCAGGCGCGCCAGGAACAGGTCGAACTTCTCGGGCGTGTCGGTCTTCTGGAAGGCCGCCAGCAGCGGCAGGATTGTCTGCGGGCCATCCATCTGGTCGACGACCTTGAGTCGGTCGAACCTCTGGCCCTGCTGCTCCAGCTCGACCTCGCAGATCACCCTCAAGATGTCGAGCGTGATTCGCTCCTCGAGCGGCAGGCCCGACGGCTCGGCCGCCGCCGCTTCGATGGCGTCCGCCGAGGCCAGCGTATCGCGGTAGAGCGACCGCGCCTTCTCCCGGCCGGCCGGCCCTGGGTCGTCCAGCCTGTCGAGACCCTGCTCGTAGCCGAGCAACGTCGCGGTGATCGGAGAGAGATCCAGAATGCCGTTCCAGAATCGATCTGCCAGAGCGTTGACCGCGTCGGCGGCAATGCTGACCTCGCCCACCGGAACCCTCCAGGTGACTCGGCAGCGGCCGGACGCAGCGCGTCGTCCGGCGAGAGCTGTTGGATCCAGGGTACCCGAATCGCGTCAGGAGCCGAAGAGCGGCAGCTGCTCCCCCATCGTGTCGGCGAGCGCCTCGAGTCCCAGGTACGGCTCCAGGTCGCCCAGCAACGGGTCGGTCCGTGCGGCAAAGGCCGCCAGGTGGTTCCACTTGAAGAAGTGCCAGTTACGCTCCTCGATAGCCCGCCGCAGGAGCGGCGAGCGAGCCATCTTGAACTCCACCAGCTCGGCCCGTTCCGGCGGCAGGACGAGGAACCGAACCACTTTGTCATCGATCGGATAGCGGGCGTGGTGGACCAGGACCGGCTCGGTCAGCATGGCCGTCCACTCCACCTCAAAGAGGAACGTCGCCTGGCGGCGCACGTACCAGGCGCAATCCACCCGGTCCAGCTCATCATCGGGGGCCCACGTGATGAGCGGCAGATGGACCGCACGCTCGGCGTCGTCCAGCCAGTCCGACAGCTGTCGGCCGGCGACTCG
The DNA here is from genome assembly GCA_003158295.1 of Chloroflexota bacterium. Classification (GTDB taxonomy): domain Bacteria; phylum Chloroflexota; class Limnocylindria; order Limnocylindrales; family CSP1-4; genus Fen-1039. The sequence goes on from PMIP01000002.1 coordinate 44,061, forward strand.
GTGGGTCTGCTGGCGCTTCCCGATCCAGACCCGCATCCCCAGCCGGTGGCCCAGATCGGCCAGCGTGGCGATCACGGCGTCGTGGTCGGCCGTTCGCCTCTCCAACTGATCCGAGCCAACGACGGCCTCAGGCGTGCTCGTGGGGGCGATGTAGCTGCGCAGGCAGGCTTCGATGAGGGCTCTGTCGGGCACATCCGGACTCCTGAACAGGGCCGTCACGCGCTCCATGGCGGCACGCTCGGTGAGACGGCTGCCGGAGGAGAGGAGCGAGAAGGCGGCCCACTCGGTTCGGTCCGCGATGGGCTGCGAAGCGGCCGAGCGATCCTCTTCCGAAGCGAGCCAGTACTGCCCCGGCTCGATCTGGCGGATGCGCCGGTTGTTGGGGCGATCGAGCTCGGCGCGGATCAGCTCCAGCAACTCGTCTACGATCCCGGGCGCCGCTGCGCCGGGTTCGAGGGACGCGGCCACGGCGCGTTCTGGCGCGGTGAGATCGGTGGCACGCTCGACGACCCGACCACGGGGCCCCGCGCCGCCGCGAACGCCGGCCGTGTCGCCGCCCACGGCCAGTCCGTCCGCCACGAAGCCGCCCACAGACGAATCGTCGATCCAGGCCGACCATCCGCCGTCGGCGTGCGCTGGGCGGAGCGAGCGAGCCAGGCGGGCGAGCTGGCCCGACCGATCGAGCCCGATCAGGAGGTCTCCGAGCAGGTGGTCGAAAGAGGCCGGCTCGCCGCGAGCCTTCAGCAATGTCACGGCCGTCTCGGTCACGGTCTGAGTCGCAACGCTGGCGCGAAACGGCCCGTCATCGAGCTTCTCCGGAGGGGCGAAGATGCCCCGACCCCGGATCGTTCCGGGATCTCCGGCCCCGCCGGCCACGGGCGGGAGGGGCCGGTTGGCGCGGGTCCGAGGACCCGGGGCCATCACACCCGTCGGCGGCACGCAGACGACGATGCCTGCGCTCGAGACGGCGCCCCGGTGAAGCCGAGCGGATTCGAGGCGGCAGCCGGCCGCCGCGACCCCGAGAGCAGCCGCGACCAGAGTGGCCGGCTGATCGTCGTCCAGCAGGGTCACGGCTCGGCCGTTGTGGGCGAGAGCCGGCGACGCGATGGCCAGGGAGCGGCCCAGGCTGCGAGCGAGTTCCTGCGCCTCCACCGCGGGTGAGGCCTTCGGCGCGGGCCGGAAGAGGGCATCGTAGGGCAGCAGCGAGACGGCACCCGCCCCGAATAGCCACCCCGTGCCGTGGTAGGAGACGGCGAGCCGTTCAGGCGTCATCCGAAGCGGCGCCTGGCCGAGTACCAGCCGCACCCGTGACGGCGAGCCGGAATGGGCCATCCGCTCGCCGTGGAGACCCAGCCGGCGCAGGGCAGCCGGAGTGGACTCGATCAGCGTCACGTTGGCAATGCCGCTCTCGAGGGCCGCAAAATCGGCTCCCAGCCGCGCCGCGGCCGCTCTCGGAGTCTCCGCTTCGAGCTTCCCGATGAAGGCCTTGACCAGCCTCAGCCCGTCCTCGAAGGCGAGCCAGGGATGGCGCTCGCGCCACTCGTGCGTGGTTGGGACCTTGACCGCACCGTTGGAAATCCGGATCGGCGCCGGCCTGCCGCGGGAAGCGTTGAGGCGACTGGCGAGGATCACGGCGTGCAGCAAGGCGAGCCGCAGAGTCGCGGTAAGCGCACCCGCTCTCTCCTCGCCGTCGATCCGAGTCAGGATGGCGTGGAGCCCCGCCAGCTGACGAGGCGTGTGCAGGTCCATCAACTGGTCGACCAGTGGGTGTGTCGGTCGTGGCGCCGGGAAACGACGCCGCATGCTCTCGCGGATCTCGCCACTTGGCGAGATCGACCTGGCGAGCTTCAGGTCTCCGTGCGTAGGCTCGGCCACCTGCAGCTCCGGACCGCCGAACTGTTCGTGGCACGTCGCGCATCTGTATTCGCGAGCCACGGCTCGCAGCGACTCCTCCGGCGTGATGGCCCAGGTGGGCAGTGATCCGGCGGCCGCCGGAGCCGGACTCGCTCCGCGGCCGGTCCTGGCCGCCGCGGCCGCTCCGGCAAGCGGCTCCCATACCATGGCGTCCAGGACGATGGGACGGCCGCACCTGGGGCATTTGCTGGCATACATGGAATCGATCGTCCGCCGCACCAGCGACTCGGCTAGAGGGGCCGCAGCGATCGCCTGGGCGGCGGCATCGATCTGGCGAAGATCGGGTGGTCGAAGGACGACCTCGGCCAGCAGCCTGGTCAGAGGCCAGGTCTCGAAGTCGGCAACGCGACGCTGCTCCGCGATGGCAGCGCGTGCGACCCACCCACCCCGGCCGGCCAGATCCAGGACCACGTCGCCCGGATCCGTCCAGGCTTCGATCTCGGCCGTGAGATCACCTGTGGCTGCGGGTGCCGCGAGCCGCTCGAAGACGGGCAGAGACGGAACGGTATCCAGTCGTTGCTCGGGGTTGGTGGCTGCGCGCCCGACCATGGGTCAATTGTGACAGACGGGCCCCGGGGCGGGGGCCGCCATGGCCGGGACGCCGACGCCACGCGAGCTAGTGGCCGCGGCCGCGGGTGGGGCCGGCGAAGACCTACGGCTCCTCGAGCTCGTCTGTCTCGTCTTCGAAGGCTTCCTCGCCGGTGACCTCGGCCGGCAGGACTCGATCGAGATCCTCGATCTCGTCGTCCTCTTCGTCTTCCTCGAGATCCTCCTCGATGAGCTCCTCTTCGCGAAGAAGTGTGCCCTTGGTGTAGGGCCGCAGGTCGGAGGAGCGAGCGGCGGTCGGGAAGCTGACCTTGCCGTAGTTGCGCGGATCCTGGAAGACCTCGCGGATCACGATGCGGACGTCACGGTCTCCCAGCGAGGTGATCCCGGCCGAGTACTTGTTGCCGTCGGCAAGAAGCTTGAGCAAGCGGGCCGCCACGCGCGGCTCCACGATCCCGATGCGCGTCCCATTGGCCTCGGCGTAGAGCCGGCTCCCGTCCGGGATGAGTTCCACTGCATCGCCGGGATTGACGTGGGCGAGAGTTCGCGGCGCCGCCAGGTCGGTCAGCATCGCGAAGCCGGTCTTCCCGGTCTCTTCCACGAAGATCGCCACGGGTGCCTTGTCTGCCCTCTCTGCGGCCACGGTCTTCTCGCCGGCTTCGCTCATCAGGACGCGCAGCCGCTCTATGTTCCTCTCGGCGATGCGATTCGTAGGATCCAGGGCCAGCGCCACCTGGTAGTGCTCGCGCGCCTCACCCAGCTCGCCCTGCTCCCAGAACGCCTTGGCGAGGCGGTTCTCAGCCTCCGCGTCCGCGCCCATCTCCAGGATCTTGCGGTTGGTGTCGGCTGCGTCGACCCACAGTCCCTGGGCGGCATAGGCGATCGCCTGCTCCACCAGCTGGCGCTTGATCCGGACGGCGTTGCCGCCCGTGCTCTTTTCGATCTCGGGGAAGGCCAAGGATCGGGTTCCTTTCGTTAGCTGAGCCAGACCGGCGCGGTGAGCGTCGAGACGGCGGCAATCGCCGGCCCGGGGAAGGCATGCGGATCCCACGGGGGACGCCGGCCCGGACAATGCTTTTAGCATCCACGGGCGGGACTGTCAACGGAGACGGGGGTCTACCCTCGTCCGCTCTCACAGCGATGGGGCGTCATGGTGCCAGCCGGAGCGCGGCAGGGCGCACGGCATGGCGCGTCAGAGGCGACGGTCGGAACGCGCCGGGCGACCGTCGGAGCGGGCCGCTACCGGACCAGCAATCCCCACACCACGGCCAGGGCCCCGGCCAGACCCAGCACGACTGCCTCCTGCAGCAGGCGGCGGTTGTACAGGACCGGCTCCGGCGACTCGCGCACGACGGTCACCACGTAGGCCACGAGCGTGAGCAGCGCCGGACCGAAGAGCCGGGGAAGCGCCAGCGCGCGCAGCAAGGCACCGGCTACTCCGACCGGGAGAGCGTACTGACCTATGGCCAGCAGCCGCACGATCCGGTCGAACCGCGAGGTAGAAGTGATTGACGCGATTCGGTAGCCCGCAAGGCTGCCGACGAGAATGTCCAGCGCGACAGTGGCGGCGAGCGTGGGCATGCTCAGCGGCTCGCCGGCCCCGGCCAGGCTGCCCGGAACGAGGCCTCCGATGGCGGCGAAGGCGGCGAACGCCAGGCCGAGCGAGGTCGCCCTCACGGCGACCGGTCGTGGGTGAGGCGGCAGCTCCGGGCCGATGTCTATCGGATCTGCGACTATCTGAGGCAGGTCGAACTCGGCTCGCCGCTTTGGTCGAAGACGAACCCTCCGGGACGAGGCCGCAGACGGAGCCGCGGACGAGAGCGCCGCGGCGGTGCCCTTGTCTGTCGCGGCCGGAGTCAGCTCCAGGCCGACGACCCAGGTCACCGCGGCCCAGCCGGCCACGAAGACAACGCCCAGCCATGGCCCCGACTCCACGAGGCGAGCGATCCCCACGACCGAGAACGCGGCGAGGGCCGGAAGAACGAGCGGGATGAGCGGCATCCGCCACGGCCGCGCTTCTCCCAGGAAGTTGCCCGTGCCGAGCGCCGCCACGGCGGCGACGAGGACCGTGGCACCGGCCGCCGGAGCGGAATCGACGAAGTGGACGAGGACGCCGAGCGCGGCGACGATCAACCCGAGCTCGGCGGATCTGCGGCGTTGGTGCATTCGGGCATGGTACGCAACCGAGCCCAATGACGGGCGGCCGGGGCTGACGCCAGGCGTGGCGGCGTGGCTCAAACGCGTCCTGGCTTGCCCGCGGTCCAATCGATGAGCTCGGCCCGCGACCTGGTGTTCACGATCCGATCCGGCCCGAGCCAGGCCCGGCGAGCCATCGCCGTGCCCCACCTCAGGTTGTCCAGCTCCTCGGTTCGGTGGGCGTCCGAGTCGATCGCGAAGACGCAGCCAAGCTCCGCCGCGCGGCGCGCCCGTACGTCTGAGAGGTCCAGGCGCTCGTCCGAGCCGTTGAGCTCGAGGGCAGTGCCGGTCCGTGCGGCCTCTTCATACACGGTATCCCAGTCCAGGTCGAGATCCTCCCGGGATCCGATGTACCGGCCGGCGGGATGAGCGATGACGTCTACGTGAGGGCTTCGGATCGCCGCCAGCGTCCGGGCGGTCAGCTGCTCGCGGCTCTGACGCCGGGCCACGTGCACGGAGCCGACGACCAGGTCGTAGGTCGCCAGCAATTCGTCCGGATAGTCCAGAGTGGCGTCCGCCCGAACCTCCAGCTCGCAACCGTGCAGGAGCCGGAAACCCTCCGGCGCCGTCTCCGGTGGCGCGGTGCCGGCCGCCTCCTCACGAGCGAACCGCTCGTTAAGCGCGGCGACGATCCGCCGCTGCCGCTCCACCCGCTCGAGGTCAAGCCCTCTGGCGATGGCGAGGCTGACGGTGTGGTCCGTCAAGACCAGATAGGCATACCCGCGGCGCCGGGCCGATTCGGCCATCTGCTCGATCGCGTGCACTCCGTCCGACCAGTCGGAGTGACTGTGGCAATCGCCTCGCAGGTCGGTCCGAGCCACGAGCCGCGGCAGCTGCCCAGCCACCGCCGCTTCGATCTCGCCACGGTCCTCGCGCAGCTCGGGCTCGATGAAGGGCAGGCCCAGGAAGCCGTAGGCCTCCGCTTCCGTCGGGAAGACTCGCAGGTCGGCCGCGTCTCCGGTGGCAGGCTCTCCATCGTCACCGAGCCGGAGGTACCCCTTCTCAGAGAGACTCCAGCCCCGGTCTCGCGCCATGCCGCGGAGCCGGACGTTGTGCTCCTTCGACCCCGTGAAGTGAATCAGGTACGTACCCGCCTCGTCCGGCGGCATGACCATCAGGTCGACCTGCGGCCCTCGCAGCAGCCGTACGGCCGCCTTGTGGGGCCCTCGCGCGATGATCGATTCGACCGTGGGCAGCCCGACGAACCGACCGACGAGCTCGAGTGGTCGATCCGTCTCGGCCAGCAGATCGAGGTCGCCGATCGTCTCGCGGCGCCGACGGAACGATCCGGCAGGTTGGATCGACCGCAACCCGGGCGTCTCCGCAAGCTCGGCCAGCAGGGTCTCCACGATCTCCTCGGCCTGGCCGAGGCGCATCCGGTCCTTGCGATTCTCCAAAGTCGCGATCCCGGCCAGGACCTGCTCCTCGGTCTTCTCGGACATGCCCCGCAGACCACGCAGCGTTCCCGCCTCCGCCGCCCGCCGGAGATCGTCCAGGGTCTCGACGCCGAGCTCGTCGTGCAGCTGCTTGACGGTCCGGGGCCCAACGCCCGGGATCCCCAGCAGCGCCACCAGGCTGGGCGGGACTTCCTCGCGCAGGTGTTCGTAGAAGGCCAGGTGGCCGGTTCGGGCAAGCTCCTCGATCTTCCGGGCGATCGCTTCGCCGACGCCCGCGATGCGGGGAGGGTCGCCCGCTCGGTAGGCCCGTGCGACCTCAACCGGGGAGTGAGCGATAGCATCGGCGGCCCGATGGTAGGCGACGGTCTTGAAGACGAGCTCGCCTTTGACCTCGAGCATGTCGCCGATCTCGTGGAAGATGCGTGCCAACTCGCCGTTGGAGAGCGGAGGGGACTCGGGATCGTCCATCACCCGAATGTTAGCCGGGGCGCCCGCCGAATCGGGCGAAACCGGTTCTCGGTTGCGCGCGCCTGGGACTCTCGGGTTACCTCTCCACCTCCGATACCCAGGCTTCCACCACGCGGTCCCGGCCGGTCCGCTTGGCAGCGTAGAGAGCCTGGTCGGCCCGCTCCACAATGGCGTCTACCGTCTCGCCCTCGTTGTGCCCCAACGCCACGCCCACCGAGACGGTGACCCGGTCCGTCACGCCGGCCTCCGTCAGATCGAGGTCGTGAACGCTCTGCCTGATCCGCTCCCCGATCTCCAGGGCGACGCCGGCCGAAGGATTTCGAAGCAGGACCAAGAACTCCTCACCGCCGAACCGGACGGGGACATCCTCCTCGCGCACGGAGACCTGGATGGCGTTGGCTATGGCCCGCAGGGCCACGTCCCCCACCTGGTGCCCATACAGGTCGTTGAGGCGTTTGAAATGGTCCACGTCCACGGCCAGGATCGCGATTCTGTCCGTGGATCGCCGGCGGCTGGCCAGGAGCTTGCAGTACTCGTCGAAGTAGCGGCGGTTCGGCAGCTGGGTGAGCTGGTCCGTCCTCGCCTCCGACTCGGCCGCCTGAAAGGAATACACACGTGCGAGGGCCGCCGAGGTCTCGAAGGCCGCGCTGTTGAGCAATCTGACTGCCGCGTCCGGCCACACCTCGCTGGTTCGGCGCGACAGCACGATCGCGCCCGCAACGGACTGGCCCGCCTGGAGCGGAACCGCAAGGGTGTTGCGCAGGCCGTATGCGTCGCGGAGCCGGTCGGCAATCCGATCGGCCACTTCTTGCGCCTCCCGCTCGTTCTGGACAAGCCCGGGAGCGCGCGATCGCGACCGGACGTTGCGGCGCAGGTCGTTTTCGACGCTCGCCGCTTGGGAGCCGTGGTCGTGGTCGTCGAGCCACACAGCCTTGGGCTCGCCGGCGAAGATCCTGAGCGGCGCATCACTCGAGGGCGGGTGCGGGACTTCCCGCACAGTCCATGTCTCGGTCGGCTCGATCTGGCGCACAGGCATGACGGTGTTGGAGGTCGGAGCGCCCGGCAGCATCGAAACGAAGGTCACGTCAAGTACGCTGCCGCCGGGGCGAAGCCTGACCACGGCGACATGATCGGCCTCGGTGGCGGCACCGAGCTCGTGGACGATGGCCTCCACGACGGCGTCCGGCGAAACCGATCGAGACAGGGCGCGCACGATTCGGCTGAAGCTCTCCGCCTCCGAGTGGCGTCGCTCAACGAACATGCCGGCGGCCCGTGCGTTCATCACGGCCGAGGTGACAAGTGCCGAGATGGCCACGGCCAGGGCAACGTCGAGAGCGCCGGTTCGGCCGGCGACGAACTCAACCGCCGACCGCCCGACCAGCAACACGACGGAGAAGCCGAGCAGCAGCCACGTCAGAAGAACACGCGGTTGCGTGCCGGCGGGCCGTCTTCCGGCCGAATCTGGCGGAAGGGGCGCGTTCATCGTGAATCGATGCGCCGGGGGCGCAGGTCGCCTCCGCCGTCGATCGCATACGTACCCAAATGAGACCCCACTTCCAGATCGGAGCCTCCCGGCCACGGTGGGCCGGCATCGTTGACCCACCGGCTGGGCGCGGGCTAAACTCCGAACTGCTGCGAGGGTCAGTGTTCCCGCGCCCTCGATGATCGTCAAGTCCCGCTTTTGGAGGATCTCTCCCTCAGTGGAGCCCGGACCCAGTACCCCCGGCGCACCGTGCGCCAACATCCTCCCCGGGGTCCCCTCCGTCCCCTAAGCGGTCGCGCCATCCGGCGCGCGCCACCGACGGGCGGCCGGACCCCCGTCCCAGAGACGCGCTGTCGAGGTGGCACATGCTCTACCTGAGCCAGGCGATTGGCCGACCCGTGCGCGACCAGGCCGGAGAGCCGATCGGGACAGTAGCCGACCTGCTCGTCGCTATCGGCGATCGCTACCCGCCCGTGACCGGCATCGTGGTCAAGACCAACGGTCGCCAGATCTTCCTGCAGTGGAGTTCGGTGGCCTCCCTGGACGCCAGTGGCGCCGTTTTGGGCACGACCGCGATCGACATCAGCAAGTTCCAGCAACGGCCCAACGAGNNCTCGACGAAGTCGAGGGCGCCCTGCACCTGGTTGCCGTGGACGTGGGACCGTCGGGCCTGCTCCGCCGGCTCGGTCTCGAGTCGTCGTGGCGGACGATCGCCCGAGGCCTTCACCGTGATGTCCCCGAGCGGTACATCGACTGGGAGGATGTGGACCCCGTCGAGCGCACCATCGCCAGCGTCAAGCTGAGGGTCCCGCACAAGGGCCTGGCCGAACTCCACCCGGCCGACCTGGCCACCATCATCGATCAGCTGAGCCGCAGCGATCGCGTCGGCGTCATCACCTCCCTCGACGATGAGGTCGCGGCCGACGCCATCGGCGAGATGGAACCGGAGACTCAAGCCGACATCCTCGAGGACCTCGAGCCGGAGCGGGCGGCCGACATCCTCGAAGAGATGGATCCTGATGAGGCCGCCGACCTGGTGGCGGACCTTTCCGAGGAGACTCGCGAGGAGATTCTCGGCCTGATGGAGAAGGACGAGGCCGAGGAAGTCCAGGAACTCATGACGTACGCCGAGGACACGGCCGGCGGCATCATGACCACCGAGTATGTGGCCGTTCCCGCCACCCTGACCGCGGCCGAGACGATCGACAAGCTGCGCGTGCTCGAGCCCACTGCCGAGACGATCTACTACGTATACGTGACCGACGATGCCAACCGGCTGGTGGGCGTGCTGTCGCTGCGCGACCTGATCGTGGCCAAGCCGGACACCTGCATCTCAACGTTCATGCTTGAGGAACCGGTGGTCGTGCAGACCGACGCCAGTCAGGAGGACGTGACGGAGGTCGTGGCCCGCTACAACTTGCTGGCGGTGCCGGTCGTAGACCCGGAAGGGCACCTCGAGGGAATCGTCACCGTCGACGACGCGATGGATACCCTGCTGCCTCAGCCGTCCTGGCGGCGGCTCCCTCACATCTTCGGCCGCGGCGGCTCTGAACGGTGAGGTCGCCGGTCCTGAGCCTGACTCCGCGGGCCGTAAACCGGGTCCGCCTTGCGGCGATCCTGGGCGTCCTGGGCCCGGGCCTCGTGAGCGGCTTCGCCGACAACGACGCCGGCGGGATCTCGACCTACTCGGTTGCGGGCGTGAAATACGGCTACGACCTGCTGTGGGTCCTGCTGGCCAGCCAGATCGTCCTGTTCTTCACTCAGGAAGTGGGCGCGCGGCTCGGGCTCGCCACCGGCCAGGGCCTGGCAGGGCTCGTCCGCGAACGATACGGCGTGCGGTGGGCCACTTTCATGATCAGCACCATGCTCGTGGCCAACGTCGGCTCGATCATCGCCGAGTTCGCCGGCTGCAGCGCCGCCCTGGAGATCTTTGGCTGGCCGACCTGGGCCAGCGCACTGCTCGCAGCCACCGTGGTGATGCTCCTCCTGACTCGTGGCAACTACAGCAAAGTCCAGTACCTCTTCGTGGCCGTGGGGATCGGCGTCTCCCTCGCCTACTTCGTCTCGGCGGTGCTGGCTCATCCGGACTGGGGCCGCGCCGCCAACTCGCTGGTCGTGCCCCATCTGGCTTCCTCGCCCGCCTACTGGGCCGCCGTCGTGGCCACGGTCGGAACCACGATCACGCCCTGGGGCCAGGCGTTCATCCAGTCCTACGTGGCGGACAAGCGCCTCGGACCGGAGGACCTCGTCGGCGAGCGGCTGGACGTGGGTCTGGGTGCGCTCCTCACGAACCTGATCGCGGGCTTCATCGTGGTGGCGTGCGCGGCCACGCTGTTCTCGACCGGCCGAACGGACGTGACCGATGTGCCGACGATCGCCAAAGCGCTCGAGCCTCTCGCCGGAACGGCCGCGACGTATCTCTTCGCGGTGGGTCTGCTCGCCGCTTCGTTCCTTGGACTCGGCGTCGTCCCTCTGACAAGCGCCTATGCCACCTGCGAGGCCTTCGGCTGGGAGACCGGCGTGGACTGGCGATGGCGCGAGGCTCCGGCCTTCTACGGTCTGCTGACCTTCTTCGTGGTGGTTGCGGCCCTGTTCGTGCTGGTCGTTCCTCCCGGCAGCCTTGTCCAGGTCATGGTCACGGCTCAGGTGGTCAACTGTCTGCTGCTGCCCTTCGTGCTCGTCTTCGTCATGCGGCTTTCGATGGACAGGCAGTTGATGGGCCCGCTCACAAGTGGCCGGTTCCTGCTGATCGTGGGCTGGCTCGGAACCGCGCTGCTGATCGTGCTATCGCTGACGCTCGTCGCCACATCCGTCTTTGGGCTGTAGCGCACCCGAGGAGGGCCCGCGCGATCTCGCTCCACGGCCCGCCTGGGCAGCCCATCGACCGGGACTGGCGAGGGTGGGGCGGAGCTCTGCGATCCCGCCTACGGCCGGGATTGTGCCTGCGTGGTCGGCTTCTGGCCCTCGTCCGGCAGGCCGCGATCCAGAAGCCCGCGTATGAATCCCAGGCCATATGCAGCGTGGACGACGGGAAAGACGAGGACCGTCCGCCAGGTGCTGGCGCCATGTTCAACCGCCATCTTGCGACCCGTGTAGATCGCGATGGCGCAGTAGGCGATCGCCGCACCGGCGGTGGGAATGGCCAAGGGGTGCCAGATGACCGACGCCACAACCCCCAGGACGGCACCCGCAACCGCGAGCGACGGAATGGCGTGGTGCGGTCTCAGGTAGGCAGGCAGGCCCAGCTTGGCTACGGCCACCTTCCAGCGGCCGTACCGGAAATGCTGGTAAAAGAGCCCACCCAGCGTCTCGCGCGGCCGATACATCACCTCGACCCCGGGGTCGTACCAGACCAGGCCGCCGGCGGCCCGAACACGGGCATTGAACTCGTCGTCCTCGTTGCAGGCCAGGGCGGTGTTGAAGCCGCCCAGCCTCTCGAACATGAGCCTGGCGATGAAGCCGGGGAAGGCCGAATCCGCGGGACCCACCTCCGCACCATGATGCTGGATGCTGGAGCCCACGCCGAACGGGCAGGATGTGGCCGCGGCAATGGCCTTTCCCCAGGGCGATCGAGCCACCTTGCGCACTCTCGCTCCCACGTTTGCCGCCCCGGTGACGTGGGCAGTGGCCACCATTCGATCGAGGTAATCGTCGGGCAACCAGGTGTGCGCGCTGACGATGGCCAGATGCTCACCTCGAGCCTGGCGCGCCAGCATGTTCAGGCCCGGACTCATGGTCTTGACCTTGTTCTGGTAGATGTGAATGTCGAGCCCGACCGGGAATATGACCGGGTCGACCGGCCTGTCCGATCCGTCGGCGATGAGGATCTCGAACCGGCTGCGCGGGTAGGTCTGGCGCGCCAGCGATGCCAGACACTCGATCAGCTCCTCCGACTCACCGCGAACCGGCAGAAGGACGGAGATGAAGGGCCGACGTGACAACGCCGAGGCCTTTACCTCCTTGGTCTCCTGGCTGAGCCGGGCGCGTGGGTGAGCGGGCGCGCGACGAGGTTCGATCTCGGATTGGCGGCCGGCGTTCGCGAACCGCAACTCCCGCAATCTTCGTGGTGCGTCGGCGTCAACAAGCCCGTGCTCTTCGCCGATGCCACGTGCCCCCTGGCCCATCGCCGCGCTCCATCCCTCCGTGCACCGGTCCTCTTCGCACTCGCTGAAGGCCCAGCGCAGGATCGCGCCAGTATATTCGCTGGCCGCACCCGCAGCCCGGCGTCTCTACAATTGCCCGATGCGCCCGCTCCGGATCACGATGCTCCTGTATGGGGAGATCGAACACGATTCTCGTGTCCGACGCGAAATGCGCACGTTGGTCGAGCTGGGTCACGAGGTCACCGTCGCCACCCTGTACGGCACATCCCGCGCTCCCTTCGAGCTGGACGGTGCGCGAATCGTGCCTCTTCGCCCGGCCCATCGGGGTCTTCTACCAGGCACCGAAAGCCCGTTCCTAGGCCATCGCAAGATGAGCCGGATGAACCGCCTCGCGGCTCGTGGCCGCTGGGCCGCGGGCTATGCCACGACTTTCTACTACTGGCGCAGAGCGGCCCTCCGCCAGCTGCCGCCTGCGGATGTCTGGCACGGTCACGACCTTTTTGGCCTGCTCGCCGCACGCGATCTACAGCGACGGCACGGCGGGGGCCTCGTCCACGACAGCCACGAACTCTTCCTGGAGGCGAACTCCGCCGCGCGGCTTCCTACGCCCGCCCGAAAGCTGCTCTTCAGGATGGAGCGCGGCGCCAGTCGCAAGGCAGACGCGGTCATCACCGTGAACGAATCAATCGCCGAGGAACTGTCTCGCCGCTACGGCGTCCGGCCCGTCGTGGTGATGAATTGCCCGCCCCTCGGGCCCGCCCGCAAGACGGGCAGGCTACGCGACCATCTGGACCTCGGCTCGAGGCCGGTCGTCCTCTTCCACGGCGGCCTCAACTCGGGGCGCGGCATCGAGCAGCTCGTCGACTCGGTACCGCTACTGGATGCAGAGGTGGCCGTGGTTCTGCTCGGGTACGGCGACCTCGCCGAGCCCTACTCCGCTCTGTCGACGCAGGAATCGCATCGGGGCCGACTCTTCGTCCTTCCGGCCGTCTCCGTCGCTGATCTACCCAACTGGGTATGTGACGCCGACCTGGGCGTGATCGCATTTCAACCGGTCGACCGCAACAACGTTCTCGGCACGCCCAACAAGCTCTTCGAGTATCTCGAGGCCGGCGTGCCGATGGTCGTGAGCGACTTCCCGGAGATGCGCCGGCTCGTGGTCGTCACAGGCGCCGGGATAGCCCGTGACACCTCGACGGCCGCCTCCCTGGCCGCTGGCATCCGAGAGCTGCTCGACGAACCGAAGTCCGCGCACAGGTCCCGAAAGCTGCGCGCTCGCCGGGCGGCGGAGGCAACCTACAACTGGGGGATGCAGTCGAAGGGTCTAGTCGAGATCTACGACCGACTGAGCGAGAGATACGGGACGAACGGCTCGTCCACGCGGTAGCCTTCAGATCACCCACCGCCGCTCCGGAAGGACTCGTGGACCCCTACGCCTCCCCGCCGACCGAGAAGGAACCGCTGACGATCGGCATCGTCGGCGATCAGGCAAGCGTCCACATCGAACGCTGGTCCACGGCTCTCCGGGGTCGGGGCCACACCGTCATTCCGATCGACCTCTCCGGGCAGGGCCGCTCGCCACTTCGACGCCTCGGCGCGTTCCTGGACCTCAGGCGGGCGATGGCGGCCGTCGCTCACTCCCGACTCGGGATCGTGGCCGTCCACGAGGTCCCGGACGGAGTGCTCGCTACGGGGATGCGGGGGCTGCACCCCATCGTCCTGCATGCCTGGGGCCACGACGTCACTGCCGAACGCACCGGCTGGCGCGGGCGAGCGCGAGACCGCCAGTTGCGCGGTCTCTTTCGAGCCGCCGACGCGGCCACGGCCACCAGCCGATTCCTCGCCGATGTCGTGGCGCGGCGATTCGGGGTGGACGCGGAAGTAATCTCCTTCGGCATCGACATCGACAGGTTCCGGCCGGCAGACGGGCAGCGCCGGCCTGGGCCCGTGCGCATCGGCTTCGTGAAGTGGGGCCTGAGCCTCAAGTACGGGCCGGATCTCCTGGTCGAGGCCCTCGGCTTGCTCCCGGCTGGCATCGACTACGAGGTCACGATCGCCGGCGACGGGGACCTGCGCCCGGCGCTCGAAGCACGGCTCGAGGCACTGAATCTGGCGGGCAGGGTGTGGTTCGTCGGCCGCCTGCCGAACAGTGAGGTGGCGTCCCTCATGTCGGAGTTGGACATATTCGCCATGCCCTCCCGCCGAGAAGAATGGGGCGTCGCGGCAGCCGAAGCTTCGGCGTGTGGCCTGCCGGTGGTGGCAACGACCGTCGGCGGCATCCCCGAGATCGTGGTCGACGGTGAGACCGGGCTCCTGGTTCCACCGGAGGATCCGGCGGCGCTGGCCAGGGCGCTGGAGAGGTTGATCGCCGATCCCGGACTGCGCTCCCGGCTGGGCACGGCAGGCCGGCGCAGGATCGACCAGCTCTACCGCTGGGAACGGTGCGTGGACCGGATGGAATTGATCTATCGCCGTGCCGTCGAGGCGAGATCGCCGGCCGGCCGGGCCGGGGCCGGCTAAGGCTCCGCCTCCGAACCGGTCGCCTCGTCACCCAAGACGACGATCGCGCCGAGAATCAGGCCGAAGTACAGAACGTCGGTGTTCATGTAGCGGTAGGGCCGATAGAGGTCCGTCCCGAACAGCGTCGCCACGATCATGAACGCGATCAGAGAGAGACCGAAGGCCAGCGCCAGCAGACGGGTGAGGTTCGCGGTGGACCTCCACACGCGCCAGGCCCTCAAGAGGGTCACCGCGACCACGAGTGTCAGGAGAACGGCGAGAGGCAGGCCGTACTCGGCCGCCACGCCGGGCAGCATGTCATGGGGCGATTGGAGGGCTTCCTTCGCCTGAGGATCGTGATACGGCCCCGCGTATTCGACTCCGAAGAGGCCCGGCCCAACCCCCAGGATCGGGTGGTCGATGGCCATGGCGATCGCCGCTTTGGTGGCCAGGTAGCGTCCGGTTATCGATATCTCACCCTCCGGTGAGTTGGGATTGAACGAGTCCTGGCGGTCGTTGGCGGGCGGGGTTGTCGAGGTGCTCGAATTGCCGGTGGCGACGGCAACGAGCTCGCCGTACGGCAGCACCAGCGCCGAGGCGAGCACGACGGCAACCAGGGCCATGCCTCGTCCGCGCCGGGTCGCGGGTACGGCGAGGGCCAGCCCCACGAAGACCACCAGGGCGGCTATCCACGCGCTCTTGGAGTACGTCAGGTAGGTCACCAGGAGCACAAGCGCGAGAACGAGAGTCGCCGCGACTCGGATCCCACGCTCGAGCCTGGGACCGCGCCGCGGTCGCCCTGGCTCGGAAGCTCGCCCCAGCAGGACCGTCAGCGAGCCGGCGGCGCGTTCCACTGCCGAGACGCAGGCGGCGGGGCGCACGATCGCAACCGCTATGAAGGGCGCGGCCATGACCAGCATTCCACCGAGGATGCCGACGTTGAAGTAGGTGACCCTTCCGAGCTCGGCACGCAGGGTCTGGAAGTCGCCGAACGAGTGGACGATGGTCACCATGCGAGCCAGGCTTACGGCGCCGGCGAGGGCGGCCGAGAAGGCCATCGTCAGGCCCAGGGCCAGCAGTCCGCGAGCCGCCGGCCTCATCGCCATCAAGAGCAGGCCGACCACGACGGGCTCGACGACGCCGTGCATGGTTATCGGTATCCCGGTCGAAAGATCGGGCGAGACCGCGGTGGAGACGATCGCAAGCAGCAAGATGGCACCGCCGATCGCGAAGGGCGCGGCTGCCGGCCCGGGGTGAGGTGGAACCGAGCCCTCGGAGACGTGCCGCCGGCGAAGACCGAGCAGGACCGCGCAGACCAGCGCGGCCAGGATCACCGTCGAGGGCGTCACCTGGATCCAGCCGACGAAGGGACCGAGCCGGGCGGCGGTGAAGAACGGCATCGCCACGATCCAGGCCAGGAGAGCCGGCCAGGGCCGCAGGGCGGCGAGGGCGGCGATGAGCACGCCCAGCCCCATCACCCCGATCGCGGCGACGGCAGGCACGTGCAAGCCGCTCCGTTGGTAGTCCCGCGGCAGGCAGACTGCCGCGGCCGCTATCGCCGCGACCACCGCCAGGGCCACGACCGCCCTATCGGGCTTCTCGGCCACCAGCCAGTCGCGGATACCGGCGGAGGCCCGGCGGAGCAGGTCGGTCATTGATCGATGGTAACCGACGCCGCTCCGGCGCCGCGCCCCGGGCTCCGCGCGGTGGGCGAGCTCCGGACGTGCGCCGAATCCGACTTGTATAGTTTGGGCCGCTCTCGACCCGGCACTGATCAATGCCAGCTTCCACTTTCCAGGTCCCCGAGATGCGCGGAGGAACCCGCGGTTGATCACGATCGACCCACCGGATCCGCTGACGATCGTGATGGTCGGCGACCAGCTCAGCGTCCACATCCGCCGCTGGTCCGAAGCTCTCGCCGAACGCGGGATCCGCGTCGTCCCGGTCGACCTCGCACGACGCGGGCGGCCGGCCCCGATGGTGGCCGCCGAGCTGGCACGAGCTCGTCGGCGACTCGGTCGCCTGTCGCGCCAACCCGGCACGGTAGTGGCGGTCCATTACCTGCACGGCGGGTTCGTCGCGACGGCTCTGCGAGGACTGCACCCCGTGGTGCTCCATGCCTGGGGCACCGACGTGACCACCGTCCGACCAGGGCCGCTCGGGCGGCTCCGTACCCGGCAGCTTGGCGCCCTGCTGCGGCACGCCGACGCCGTGACCGCCACCGGCGAGTTCCTGGGATCCGTGATCCTTCGGCGCTTCGGAGTGAGGGCGACCATCGTGCCCTTCGGCATCGACACCTCCCTATTCCACCCGGGCGCCGGCACCACAAAGGGATCGGCGGGCGCCGGCGAAGGACCTCTGCGCATCGGATTCGTGAAGTGGCTCGAGCCCAAGTACGGAGCCCAGGACCTCGTCGAGGCGCTGGGCTTACTGGCCGATCTGCCGTTCAAGGCGACCCTTGTGGGGGACGGACCCCTTCGCGAGTCGCTGGAGACGCGAGTCCGCGAGCTCGGTCTGGCGGAGCGCGTGCAATTCCTCGGCAGGCGGCCTCACTCGGAGATCCCGGAGCTGCTGCGCGGCTTCGATCTCCTGGCGATGCCGTCTCGCCAGGAAGCGTGGGGAGTCGCCGCGGCTGAGGCGAGCGCGACGGCAATCCCAGTGGTGGCGACGCGGATCGGCGGAATCCCGGAGGTCGTGATCGACGGAGAGACGGGTCTGCTGGTCCCGGCACAGGACCCACCCGCGCTCGCGGCGGCGATCCGGCTCCTGGCCGGCGACCCCGATCTGCGCCATCGGCTGGGCGAGGCCGGTCGCGAGCGAGTGGTGTCGCTATTCGCCTGGCAGCGGTGCGTCGACCTCATGGTCGACGTCTACCGCGACGCCGCCGGCAGCGCGCGACAGCGCTGAGGGCCCGGGCTAGCGACCCGGTCGCGCCCTTCCTGCCCACGCGCGCATCAGGGTCACGCCGCTGGCCAGGCCCCTCCTCAAGCGGGCGAACTCGGCCGAGCGCGGCAGAACGAACGCCAGCGGCGAGACCTTCGCCATCCTGCTGGCCATGACCAGCAGGATGGAGGCGTGGCACGTGTACGAGATCAACGAGCTCGCCGACGCTCCGACGATCCCCCAGCGCGGGATGAGGATCAGATTGGCCGCGATGTTGAGGGTCAGGGCCACGATCGCGGCGATGGCGGTGGGCGTGGGCCTACCTACGCCGGAGGTGTACGAGGCCAGTACCTTCGATAGGCTCAGCGCGACGATGCCGGGCATTATCACAAGGAGGGCGGGAAAGGCCGGCTTGAAGTCAGGCAGGATCAGCCAGATGGCCACGAACGCGGCCGGGACGACCGCCGCGGCCGCCAGGGTAGTAGCGAGCATCGTGAACCGAGAGACGGCAGGCGCGAACGCGTCCGCGTCATGCCGCTCCGATGACGAGATCGCCGGGTAGAGCATGGCGCTGATCGAGTCGGGCACGTAGAAGGTCATTTCCGCCAGGCGGACGGCCAGGCCGTAGTAGCCGAGGAGCACCGCGTCGCCGCGCAGCCAGCTCAGGATCAGGACGTCGGCCCGGTAGTTGAAGAAGCTCATGACGTTCTGCGGGTACAACCGGATTCCATAGCTCATGAACTCTCTGGCTGAAGCAGCCGGACCCTTGGCTCCTTCAGCTCGCCGGGCGAGGCGGCGAATCCGGGCGACGGCGGCGAGCGCACCCGCGCAACTGGCGGCCAGATAGCCCGCGATGGCGCCCGGTACCCCGAGGGGGAACACGCCGACCAGGAGGAGCGTGAGTACCAGCATCAAGGCGGCTTGAGCGACCTGGATCCGGTTGAAGACCGAGTTGTAGCCGCGGGTATAAAGGATCCCGGCCGCGAACTGCATGATCAGCTGGCATGGCAACGCTATGAGGACGACGCGGAGAAGGTCGTCAGAGGTCGCGACCTGGCTGCCGCTCAAGGCCCGAAGCACGGTGTCCCGGAGGAGGGGCAGGGCGACGATGGCGGCCGCCGCAAGGACCACGGAGATCGCGACGGTGAGACCGAGCGCCATTCGCTCCAGGGAGACGACCGACCTGCCCCTGCCGGCCATGTAGGTCATGGCGGCGGGCATCCCCAGCTGCCCGACGGCGAAGAGCATGCCGATCCACGTCAGGAGCAGCTGGTACTGGCCGTACGGCGCGGTGTCGAGGAGTCGGGCGATCAGGAAGAGAGTGGCGGCGCCAAGCACGAACTGGGCGATCTTCGTGGCGAAGACCTGGGTCACCCGCCCGGGAAAGAGCGACTTGTCGTTGGCCCAGCCGGTACGCTCGATCGGCGCGAACCCGGGCGCAGTCGTGTCCGGCTTGGCCGGTTCGGCGGGTGACGGCATTGGCCGAATATACAGGTTCCGGAGGGAGGCCCCGGCCCATCCGCTCCTGAGCGAGGAGACCCCACTCGCGGAGCGAGCAGGACGCCGACCGAGTAGGATCGAAGACGATGAGAGTCCGAGAGCACCCGCGGACGACCGCATGGATCCCGAACCATGCCTGATTCGCTCCAACGCGTGGCCGGCCTGGTCCTGGCCGTCCTGACCGGACCGCTGCTCATCGCGCTTGGGCTGGCCGTGCGTCTCGAGACTCCTGGTCCCGTCATCTTTCACGCCTCCCGGATGGGTCGCGGCGGACGGCCCTTCGACTGCCTCAAGCTTCGGACCATGCGGGCGGATCGAAGCGAAGCCGGCCCGGGCGTGACGACCGGCCGCGACGCTCGTGTCACGCGTATCGGCGGCCTGCTGCGACGCTTCCGTCTCGACGAGCTTCCCCAGCTCTGGAACGTGGCCATGGGCCAGATGCGGTTGGTCGGTCCTCGGCCGGAGGATCCGCGCTACGTCGACTTCGACCGGCCCCTGCACTGCGAGGTCTTCACCGAGCCTCCGGGGATCGCCGGCCTGACCCAGCTCGTGTACGCCGACGAGGGCCGCCTCCTCGACGCCACAGCGGATCCCGACGGGTACTACCGCGAGGAGATCCTCCCGCGCAAGGTTGCCATCGACGCCGCCTACCTGCGGAACCGCTCAGTCAAGCTCGACCTGTGGATCCTGGCCCAGACGCCCCGGGCGCTCCTGGGCCGGGAGATCCATCTGCCGGAAAAGGTCGAGGACTCGATCGAGGCATCGACCGATGCGTGACTTCGTCCTGAGGGGACGCCACCTCTTCATCTACGACGTGGCTGTGACCTTCGTCGCAATCGTCCTTGCCTTCCTGCTCCGATTCGATCTCTCGAGCTTCGGCGAGAACCTGTCGACGGCGATGCCGACGGCCCTCCTGCCGCTGGTGGTCATGCCGGTCGTCTTCGTCATCTTCGGCCTGTATCGCCGGGAGTGGCGTTATGCGTCGGTCCAGGAGATGTACCTCGTCGTCTTCGCCGTCCTGGTCGGGACGGCCGTCTCGGTCGTCGCTTTCCTGGGCCTGGTATTCATGGACTTCGCCGGCACACCGGGCTTTCCACGGTCCGTCTTCGCCCTCGAGGCGCTTCTCGAGGTCGCATTCGTCGGTGGCGGACGCTTCGCCGTCCGGGCCAGTCTCGAGCGACGCGGCCTCTCGGGCGGCACCGACGAGGAGCTCGGACTCGTGCCGACGATCGTCTACGGCGCCGGCGAAACGGGCGCCACGGTGGCTCGTGTGGCCGGACGCGACCCTGCCGCCCATCTCAACGTTGTCGGCTTCATCGACGACGACCCGATCAAGCAGGGCTCTCGATTGCTCGGCAAGCGCGTCTTCGGCGGCCTCGACGCACTGCCGAAGGCAGCCCACGCTACCCACGCCCGGCAGCTGCTGGTCGCCATGCCGACCGCCTCCGGAGCGGCCGTCCGGCGCGCCTTCGAGCATGGTCAGGAACTGGGTCTGGAGGTCCGGACCGTTCCCCACCCGCGCGAGCTCCTGGGCGGCGAGACGCTGACCCACCGCATCAGGCGGGTCAGCGTGGAAGACCTGCTGCGCCGCGAGCCGGTCGACATCGACACCGACGCCGTGGCCGGCTACCTCAAGGACATGAGCGTCCTCGTGACCGGCGGAGGGGGTTCCATCGGCAGCGAGCTGGTCCGCCAGATCCTGGCCGTGGGCCCGCGCCTGATCACCGTGGTCGACAACCACGAGGAAGCCCTGTGGTCGATCGAGCGCGAGCTGGCCGAACGCATCGCCGGCAAACCGGGCGTCTCGTTCGAGCCTGTCCTCGCGGATGTCCGCTCGCCCGAGGCGATGAACGCGGTGATCGGTCGGGCGCGGCCGGAAGTCGTATTCCACGCCGCGGCCCTGAAGCACGTCCCCATCGTCGAGCTCTCCCCCGCCGAGGGAGTGATGACCAACGTGATCGGCTCGGGCAACGTCATCTCAGCGTGCGAACGGCTCGGCGTGAAGCGGTTGGTGCTCATCTCCACCGACAAGGCCGTGGAGCCGATCGGCGCCATGGGGGCGACCAAGCGGCTGGCGGAGCTCCTGACCGTGGCCAGCGCCCGCCGAACGGACCGGCCGTACGTGGCCGTGAGGTTCGGGAACGTCCTGGGCTCAAGCGGCAGCGTCATCCCGACATTCCAGCGCCAGCTCGAGCAGGGCCGGCCGCTGACGATCACCCACGCCGACGCCACACGTTTCTTCATGACGATTCCCGAGGCCGTCAGCCTGATCCTGCAAGCCGGGGCTACGGCCGTCGGTGGCGACATCTATGTCCTGGACATGGGTCAACCCGTGAAGATCCTGGACCTGGCCCGTGACCTGATCCGCCTCTCCGGCCTGGACGCGGAGCGAGTCCCGATCGTCTACACGGGCTTGCGGGCCGGCGAGCGCCTGCACGAAGCCCTCTTCTACGACCACGAGACGACCGAGCGGACCGGCCATGAGTCGATCATGCGCGTTCGCGCCGACGCGGTAGGCCCGATCGGCAAGCCGCTCGACTCGCTCTTGTCCGAGCTCGAGCCGGCCGCGCTCCGGCACGACGACACCCGGGTGCGGGAGATCCTCGCCAGAGTGTCCGCGCTGACCACGCCGCGTCCTCCCGCGAGCCCCGCGGCGCCGGCAGCGGCCGCGGTCTCCAAGGAATCACCGGGGCCGGCCCGGGCCGCAGACCCCGCGGCCGACGCATGAGCCACCAGACCGGACCCGCGTTCCCCCACCCCGGGCAAGCCTCCGCCATTCGCAAGATCCCGTTCCATCGCCCCTCGATAGGACCGGCCGAGCGGGAAGCCGTGATGGAGGTTCTCGATTCGCGCTGGCTGACGACCGGACAGAAGTCCGTTGCCTTCGAGGAAGCTGTGCGAGACCGTGTCGGATCCGCGCACGCCGTCGCGGTCAACTCGGCCACGGCTGCTCTCCATCTCATTCTGGAGGCACTCGGGATCCACTCCGGCGACGAGGTGATCGTCCCCACCTACACCTTCGCCGCGTGCGGGGAAGTGTGCCGCTACCTGAACGCGCGGCCGCGCCTGGCGGACGTGGACCCGGTCACGTTCGACCTGACCGCCGAGACGATCGAGCCGCAGCTGCGGCCGGAGACGAAGGCGATCATGGTCGTCCACTATGGCGGGCGGCTGGCCAACATGGAGCCGATCCTGGAGCTTGCCCGGAGCCGCGGCCTGGCGGTCATCGAGGATGCCGCCCACGCGCTGCCGTGCAGCCGGTCCGGCCGCGCGGCCGGGACGTGGGGCACGGCCGGAGCGCTGAGCTTCTACGCCACCAAGACGGTAACCACCGGCGAGGGCGGGATGGTTATCACCGACTCGGCGGAGATCGCCGACCGAGCCCGACTGATGCGTCTCCACGGCATGAGCCGCGACGCCTGGAAGCGCTACTCCGGCGGCGGGAGCTGGTACTACGAGATCGAGGACGCCGGCTTCAAGTACAACCTGACGGACCTTGCGGCGGCCATCGGGCTGGTCCAGCTCGACCGGGCCGAGGCCATGCGCGCGGAGCGAGAGCGAGTGGCCCAACGCTACGGCCGGGCCATCGAGGCGGCCGGGATCGGCGCGCTGGTGGAGCTGCCCTCCGCGCCCGGCCCGGACGAGGTGCATGCCTGGCACCTCTACCCGCTGAGATTGAACCTGGACCGCGTGCGCCCGACACGGGCCGAGACGATAGACCGGCTGGCCGAGGCGGGAATCGGGACGAGCGTCCACTTCATCCCGCTCCATCTGCATCCCTACTACCGCCGGACCTACGACTACGCACCGGCGGATCTGCCGGTGGCGGCGCGCGAGTACGAGCGGGAGATCTCGATGCCGATCTACCCGGACCTCACGGACGGCGACGTCGACTACGTCGTGGAGCGGCTGGCAGCGATCCTGCGGCCGCGCTAGATCAAAAGGGACCCGGGCCTCCCCCTCGGCCTTCGGCTGCCGCTCAGGAGCGAGCTGCGACGCGTCCTACTGGGGGCACGGGGGGTTGGGCGGAGTCTTGCCGGACCACGTACTGGCCTTGCCGAAAAGCTGGATCGACATCTCACCGACCTTGTCCATCAGCAAACGTGAGGATCCGTTGCCGTTGTAGGTGCTGTAGGGAGGCCCGAGAACGACCTGTTTGATGTTCTCTTTCGGGACGGTCTGGCCTTCGGCCACAAAGTCCGCGACCTGATCCTTCGGGAAAGTGGTAGAGACGCTCGATCCCAACGTGGAGATCAGGTCCGTCAGCTTGAGGATCTGGTCGGGCTGGGCGATCTTGTGCAGCAGCTCGATCAGGACCTCCTGCTGTCGAGAGGCTCGGGCGTAGTCGCTGTCGCCGTGACGGGATCGCACGTAGGCCAGGGCATCGATGCCGTCCAGATGGTGCGGTCCGGCGGCGAGGTAGAAGCCGTATCCCGGCTTTGCACCGAGCCAGTCATACGAGGAGTCGTTGATCGCGGCCTGGTTGTTGATGTCGATCCCGCCCACCATGTCGACCATCTTCACGAAACCGGCGAGATCCATGATGGCGTAGTAGTTGATCGGGATGCCGACCAGGTAGCTGACCTCGTTGACGAGCGTGGGGTATGGATCGTCGGGCGACTTGAAGCCGGCACGCACGTTGGTGGGGAGCGAGTTGATGCGAAACGCCTCGGACACCTGACCACCGTAGTAGAGGGGGAAGCAAGAAGTGTCGCGCGGGACACTGACCATCTGAACCGAGTTCGTCGGCGGGTCGTAGCTGACGACCATGATCGAGTCGTAGAGATGCTCGCCCCTGGAAGGGGCGGAGTCCACGCCGGTGAACAGGATGGTCACACGGTCGCCGGGCGGCGGCGGAGTCGCCGGCTCGGGCGTTGGCTCCGGGGTAACTCCAGGAGGCAGCGACGGGCCCGGCGTGCTCGTAACGACCAGGCCATTCTTGTCAGGCCCGACAGGCACGAACGCCTTCGATCCGGCGTCGAGCGTCACCCAAAGCATGTAGCCGGCGGCGCTGTGGCTGGCCACGATCACCACGACCAGCGCCGCCAGCACGGCTCGCTCGAGCGTGCGCCGGGTTTCGAGCGCTTCGCCGACCAAGAAGGCGTGCGCCACCGCGGCGATGCGCCACAGTCCCAGCAGGAGGACGATTACCAGGGCCCAGAAGGCGAAATCCGGATTGAAGAACCGCGCCCCAAAGACCACCAGCCCCTGGCGCAGCTGGTAGACCAAGAGAAGCAGGACCAGCGCCGCAGGCACGGCAAAGGCGATCGCCAGGCGACGCCGTCCGGTGTACAGCTGCCCGAGGCCGGGCCACAGAAAGGACAAGAGGGCGGCCAGTGATCGCGGACGTCCCGGAGTCGGCGCTCCGGGCCGCAAGAAAGACAGCAGGGCGGCTCGTGATCGCGAGCGCCAGCTACCCCTCAGAATGGACGACGTCATTCTCAAAACGATGGGACTCTAGCACACAACGGCCCGGGGCCAGCGGTTGCATCCGCGGCCGGCACAAGCGATACTCGATCGTCGGGCCGGGGTGGACTCGAGCGCCCGGGAGGAATAGGGAAGAATGATCCGCCGCTACGCAGCTGTGTTCCGCCTGACCCTTGTGGCGGCGGACGTGATTCTCGCGCTGCTCGTGGTGGTCGGCGCTGCCAACCTGCGATTCGGCCAAGGGTCGGCCTGGACGGCAGGCTTCGGCTATGCCCTGCCGGATCCCAGTCTGACTGTCGGCGTCTTCATCTTCACCTGGGTCGCCGTCCTGTGGATGCACGGCCTGTACCGCAGCCGGGCTCGTCTGACCAACCGTGGCGAGATCATGGTCGTGCTGCGAGCCACACTCGTGCAGGTCGTGATCACCCTGAGCTTGCTGTACGTCTTCAAGCTGCCGGATGTCAGCCGGCTGCTCCTGATCGTTGTCTTCCCGGCGCTGGCCGTGGCCGCGGTCGGGATTCGGATCGTCGTCAGGGAAATCCTGGTGCTCGCCCGAGACCGCGGCCGAAACGTTCGCTACATGCTCATCCTGGGAGCGAACCCCAGAGCAAAGGCCTTCGCCGATCTCGTCGAGAGCCACGCCGAGCTCGGTCTGGTAGTCATCGGTCACCTCAAGGCGGATGCAGCCGATACGGGCGGCACTCCGGTCCGGCCGGTGCTGGGGATGATCGACGATCTCGAGCAAATCCTCCACAGCCAGATCGTCGACGAAGTGGCCATCTGCCTGCCGTTCTCCATGGAAGAGATCATCGAGGAGGCGGCCTACCTGTGTGAACAAGAGGGCAAGGTGGTCAGGATGCCGGTTGCGCCCGTGGAGCGCATCCTGACTGCAGGCCGCCTCGAGACCATCGACGGTGTAGGCGTCTACTCCCTGGCCAACGGCCCCGACCGCGCGGTGAGCCTGCTGTTCAAACGGCTTCTCGACATCGCCGGATCGGCCGTCCTACTCGTCGTGCTATCCCCGCTTCTCGCTCTCGTGGCGATCCTGGTCAAGTCCGATTCGCCCGGCCCCGCGCTCTTCCGTCAGGAACGGGTGGGCCTGCACGGGCGGACGTTCCGGGTGGTGAAGTTCCGGAGCATGTGCTCCGACGCGGAGGAACGGCTGGAGCAACTGAGCCGGCACAACCGGATCAAGGGCCACGCATTCAAGCTGGATGAGGATCCAAGGACCACGCGTGTTGGACGCTTCCTTCGCCGGTGTTCGCTTGACGAGCTGCCCCAGCTGTGGAACGTGCTTCGAGGGGAGATGAGTCTGGTCGGGCCGCGCCCGCCTCTGCCAAGCGAGGTCGCCAACTACGACGTGTGGCATCGGCGCCGCCTGTCGATGAAGCCCGGCATGACCGGCCTCTGGCAGGTCAATAGTCGGAACGAGCGGGAGTTCGACCGGTGGGTCGAAGCGGACCTGGAGTACATCGACACCTGGTCGCTCTGGCTCGACTTCAAGATCATCGCCCGAACCGTACCGGCAATGCTGGCCGGGACGGGTCGATAGATCGACTGCCCCGACTCCACGAGCGAAGAACTGCTCCGTCGCACGCTCGCGCGGCTCGGAGCCATGGCCGAGCCCACCCACGATGCCCGCCCTGTCTTGCTGCCTCCCGCCCAGGGAGTTCCGTGTCCGCTGCTAAGATTCCGTCCGTGAGCTCCGTTCTGGTCCACGGTCGACGCCTCGTACCGAGGCGCCTGAAGAGGATGGCCCGGCGGCTTGTGAGACGCTCTGAGGTCTCACAAGCAGGCCTGAGGCGGTTCCTCAGAGAGATGGACCAACGTCCTCGTGTGGAGTTGCCTCTCGAGGCGCCGCGGACCCTCGCGGTGGTAGTTCCGTGCTTCAGCCACGCTGCCTACCTGCCCGACTTGCTCGAGAGCATCGTCGCCCAGACGCGGCAGCCCGACGAGGTGATCTTCGTCAACGATGGCTCACCGGATACCACGGGGGAGATCGTGAGAGCGTTCATCGCCTCTCGAGAGAAGCCGGCCGGCGGTGAGTTCGTGTTGCTCGAGAACGACCGCAACATGGGCCAGGCGGCCAGCCTGAACCGAGGAATCTCGGCGGCGTCGAGCGAATTGATCATGATCGCGAATGACGACGACTACCTGATGCATGACGCCGTCGAGTCGATGCTGGCTCTCTTCGAGCAGAATCGAGGCGTGGCGCTGATCGGAGCCCACAGCATCCATTTCCAAGGCCGCGGAGCGTTGGCCGCCGCGGCGAAGCGCTGCGTCGAATACGGGCCCCCGGGGCTGCCTCTCGTCCTCCACATGCCTGAGGACGCGCGCAGATACCGCCGCTACAACGACTTGAATATGACCCACACCGGATCGACCTTCCTCAGAGTCGCCTGGGAGGCCGTCGGCGGATACCGTGTCGCCCAGCGAGAACGGGTCGTGCCCTTCTCGGATCGCGACTTTCAGTTCCGGGTCAATCTCCTATGGCCTGTGGCGGTCGCATACGAGACCCCGTTCTCGTTCTGGCGAACTGATTCCAGCGTCGACGCGGGCCGCGACACTTGAGGACTCGGCCGCTGTCATGGCGCCGCTATATGGCTCGCGTTTTCTCCGGGTCCGAGGCCCGGAGAAAACGCGAGACTGCCGTATGGGCGCTGAGGATCAGGTACCCGGCGTGAAGTAGCCGGTCACATCGAAGATCACGTGGGCGGTGGGACCCATGGTCGAGGCGGCGTAGGTGACGCTCAGGGTGCCTCCGCCACCGAGGGCCACGGTGACCGCGTTAGCCCGATCGTCGCCGAGTGGGAAGTTGAGCGTCGAGCTCGTCGGGTTGTTCACGGCGTTGGGACCCATGTATAGGAAGCCTGGGCTTGTCTGGCCGGTCACGGTCAGGTTGCCTGTCACGGCGCTGGCATTGGTCGGTACGACGCCGCCGCTCACCTGGAACGAACGGGCCGATCGGGAGCTGAAGGCACCCGTGAGCCCCGTGCCATCACGCGTATCCAGTAGTCGCGACGGGTTGAGCGGTATGTACCGGGCGCCGCTCAGGTCCGGTACAAAGTAGCCGGTCACATCGAAGATCAGCTGCGCGGTGGGACCCAACGTGCCGGCGGCGTAGGTGACACTCAGGGTGCCGCCGGAGCCGAGAGCGACGGTGACCGCATTTGCCCGGTCGTCGCCGAGCGGGAAGTTGAGATTCGAGCTGGTCGGGTTGTTCATCGCCAGAGGGCCGATGTACACAAAGCCCGCGCTGGACTGCTGCGTCACGGTCAGGTTCCCGGTCACGGCACTCGCGTTGGCGGGTACGCCGCCGCGGAGGGTGACCTGGAACGAGCGCGCCGCGTGCGAGCCGGAGGGACCGGACAGGCCTGTGCCGTCACGGGTGTCGAGGATGCGAGCCGGGGTTAGCGGGTAGTAGGTGGCGCCGTTCGTGTCGGGTGTGAAGTAGCCGGTCACATCGAAGATGACGTGGGCGCTGGGGCCCAGAGTCGAGGCGGCATAAGTGACGCTCAGGGTGCCTCCCCCACCGAGGGCCACGGTTACTGCGTTGGCTCGGTCGTCACCAACCGGGAAGTTGAGATTCGAACTCGTCGGGTTGTTCGCCGCGACAGGGCCGACGTACAGGAAGCCGGAGCTGGACTGTCCGGTGACGGTCAGATTGCCGGTCACGGCACTAGCCGTGGGCGGTACGACGCCGCCCGTCACCTGGAAGGTGCGGGCCACGTGCGAGCTGAAGGCGCCACCGAGCCCGATGCCGTAGCGGGTGTCGAGCAGCCGTGCCGGCGTGAGCGGGTAGTACGTTGAGGCGCCTGCGGGGACCTGGGGAGTCGCCGTGAAGGAGCGATACCCCGAAGTGTTGAGGATGTTGCCCGAGGCGTCGAGGACGGCGACACGCCAGTAGTAATTACCGACGGTGTAGCGGAACGTGGGTGACCAGGCGGTCATCACCGTGGTCTGGTTCTCGACCATTGAGCTGAAGTCGGTGGTGGGGCTCGACTGGAATCGGTAGCTGACGCCGTTCTGGACCCCGCTCCAGGTGAAGAGGATGTTCCCTCGGTCGACGACAGCCAGATCCGGGGGCGTAATCAAGGTAGGCGCGGCCGGACGAAGAGTGAAGGCCCTGCCGGCAGACCACGGACCCGGCCGGCTGCTTTGATCGAGTCGGCGGACACGCCAGGCGTAGTCGCCGGACGCCAGGGTGGAGGTCGGGGACCAGGCGGCAATCGGGGTCGTCTGGGAGAGCACGAGGTTGGCCGGTGAGAACAGCAGATCGCCGTTCCTGTACACCTCCACGGTGTAACGAGCAGCCCAGTTCTGCGGCGCCCAGGTGAAGTAGGGAACGCCGCTCACGGTGGTGCCGGCACCGGGGGAAACCAGCGAAATCGGGGCGGACGCCTTGGTCACCGTTCCGGTGGCGCTCATCGTGAGCTGATTGGCCGAACCATCGACTGCCTGGACCCGCCAGTAGAGCGGGCCTTCGGGGTAGGTCATCTGCCAGGGCGTGTACTGCGTCTGATCGACGGCGATGTTTCTCTCCAGGATGGAGCTGTCGTTGAAGTCGGCCGCGGTGGCGACTGTGATCCAGTAGTCCTTGGCCTCCTGGGTGACCCTGCTCGAATTGGCCGCCACCGGGCTGTCCACCGGATATTTGACTGCCTGGCTCGTGGTGATGTAGTCGGGCCAGTTGAACGTGATCTGGTCGGCGATAGTCGTGCTTGCGACCGGCGGGTTGGCCGCCGTGGTAGTCGACAGACCGTCGATCGTCGGCGAACTCTTCTTGTACGCGCTCGCGTTATTCAGCCCTGCGTTCGTGTCGGGGCCGGGGCCGCAGCGAGTCATGTTCCAGTCCGTACACGGTCGAACGAACCAGTAGTACGACTGACCGGCCTGGCTGTCGAGCCAGGACTCACGCGGAGTCAGCGTGGTCTGACTGGTCTCGTACACCTTGTAGACGGTGGTGAAATTGACGTCTTTGGCGACGGTGATCTGGTAGGCCCCGGCCTGAGGGTCAGCCGTCCATGACAGCTCCTGCGTGTCGCGGAGCGTTGGGGTGCAGCGGACGCTTGAGGGATCCGTCTGAGCGACGCACTCGGGGGTGTTGTAGTCGCTCCACGGCACGATCCAATCGGTGTAGGCGGGCGTCTGGCCGACCGTGAAGGATCGTGAGCCGCTCGTGGCCAGCTTGACGTTGGAGGCGTCATAGGCCTCCACCGCCCAGTAGTACGTGCCGGTGTTGAGCGGCAGTTCCGTGGGGGTGAAGGCCGCATAGGGCAGGTGCACCCCAGCGCCACTCAGCGGGGTCGCTTGCCACACGCCTGGGGCCGATCCATAGCGGACTTGGTAGTAGGTTGCGCCGGTGTAGGGCTGCCAGCTGAAGGATGGCATGCGGGTCGACGCGGCTCCGTCCGCCGGCGTCAGAAGCCCGAGCGACAGGTCCGTGGTGGGTGCGATCAAGGAGAAGGTCGGCGGGCTGGCCCATACGGAGGTGGGGTTGCCCTGGGGATCGAGGGCCTCGACGTGCCAGGAGAAGGGCCCGTT
Organism: Chloroflexota bacterium; assembly: GCA_003158295.1. Taxonomy (GTDB): domain Bacteria; phylum Chloroflexota; class Limnocylindria; order Limnocylindrales; family CSP1-4; genus Fen-1039. The sequence continues at coordinate 74,021 of PMIP01000002.1, forward strand.
CGCGGGATTCAGCGCCGATGTGGGCGTGAACGAAGTGGCGTAGGTCGCGATCGGCCCGATCACCACCGAGGTGTCCGCCTGGCTGATCGTGACCCGGTACTGAGGCTCACCTGATACGGCGGACCAGCACAGTCTGGGAGTCGCAACGCTCGCGCCGTTCGCCGGCCCACATGATGTGGGAGTCGCGGGCGAGTAGACGAAGCGCTCGGTATCGGCAGCCGATGTGCTATTCCATAGGCCCAGAACGCCCTTGGGAGCATCGATGCCGCGAACACGCCAGTAGTACTCGGTGCCTGGGATCAGGCTGACCGGCACGTTGCAGCTGTTTGGCTCGCCGCCGCCTATTACCGCGGCGTAGGGCGTGAAGGTGGTGTGGTTCGTATAGCAGACGACATAGGTGTTGGGCGAGAAGTTGATGTCCGTCCCGATCCAGAACTCGTAATGCGAGGCGTGGTCGACCCAGCCCGCGCCGGATGATGCGATCGGAGTCCAGCTGAGCTCCAGGTTCGAGACGACCGGGGGTGCCCCGCCCGTCCAGTCGGGACTGTAGATGACCGGTTTCGTCGGCCACGATCGAGTGAACCAGAACGGCTGGGACCACTGACCAAGGTTGTTGGCGGAGCCGGCTGCGCGGGCTCGGACGCGCCAGTAGTAGGAGTCGTTGAGGAGCGTCGGATATGGCGCATAGCGGGTGCTGTCGACGACCTGGTCCAAAATGGTGTTGTTCTGAAAGTCACCGCTAGGGCTGACCTGGATCTGATAGGTGGCCGCACCCGGAATCGGATCCCAGGAGAAGACGACCTCCGTCACGCCCAGCGCTCCGTAGGCGGGCGACTGCAGCGCCGGCGTGGCCGACCAATCGATCTGATAGGTCCAGGGCGTGGACCAGGCACTGACGAACGAGTCGGGGAAGTTGGCCTGGACCTGCCACCACCACGGCTGCGGCGTACCGTCGCTGAGCGTGAAGGCCTGGGTGTCGGTCATGGCGTAGGAGGTGTTGGCGGTCATGTACTGTGCGGCACCGATGAAATCGGATGAGGTGCCGACCTGAACCGTATAGGAGGTGGCGCCGGGGACGGGCTGCCAGGTGAAGAGGACGGGGTCAGTCGGGAAGTGAAGCTTCTGACCGTTGGTCGGCGAGACGGGAACGGGGGCGGTACCGGTCACCTTGGTGAACGAGGCCACCGTATACGGGCCGACGTTGTTGCCGTCGTCCATGCCCGCGACGCGCCAGTAGACAGTGCCGAACGGCAACTGGGTGGGCGGCGTTGCCTGGAGCGCAAAGGTGTCGACGTTGAAGAGCGGGGAGGAGAAGGAAGACGCGGTGGCCACCTGAACCCGGTACCTCGTCGCGCCACTGAGTGCCGCCCAGCTGAGCGTTGGGTTGGAGCTGCCGACAGCGGACCCGTTGGCTGGGCTGAGGATCGTCGGGGCAGACGATGGCGCAGTCGCAAGAACGGCCCCGGGCATGACCCCGAGCATGGAGACGGCGAATCCCAAAGAAAGTGCTACGGAGAATAGTCGACGCATTTCCCTCGTCCTCCAGGCTCAGATCGCGCGGATCGCGCTGGTACCGCCTGCCACAACCATGCTACACCGCGGCCAGAGCCCAATCCGGGAGAATCGTCGTAGCGAGCGTGGCCATTCGGCCCATGTCCATGCCCACCGCCCGTGGAAACCACGAGCCTAGACGAGGCCGCGAGCTGTTCTGTGGGATCCGACGCGAGACGTGACTCGCCGTCCGACAGCTGCAGGGTCTGAGCCACACCACGGCGAAGCTGAGACGGGATGCAGGCGAGCTCACCCGCGAGTGGTGCTGCCTGCGCACCTCACCCGCTCGTACCGGGCACGAAGTA
>PMIP01000076.1 GCA_003158295.1 Chloroflexota bacterium
CTCGCCGCATCCACTCCGAGGATGCGCCCGACCACCGGCGCGGCCTGGACTATCGTCCCCTTGCTATCCACGAGCGCGATTGCATCAGTAGCGTGCGCGGTGAGGGCTTCGAAGTGCGCCTCCGACTTGCGCCGGGTCTGTTCGGCGAGCAAGCGGCTGTTCTCGCGCAGAACGATCTCCTGGCGGAGTAAGACGAGCACGGTCAAGACGAGTGCTCCAAACAGCACCTCACGCAGATCACCTGAGACGCCGCCTTGCAGCAGCACGGTCACGGTCCCATAGCCGGCTGCCAGACCCGCGTAAGGCAGAACTTGGAGCCAGCGGCTCAGTTCCGCGGACTCGGGTGTAGCGCGCGTGCGCGCGGGATGCGCCTGCAGATAGCCGGCCAGAGCGATCAAGAGCGACGAGCTGAGATAGCCGACATCGGGCCAGCGCTGGACGTCGTACGCCCCTGCCAGTGTCAGCGCGCCGTAGCCTACGTCGGCAACGAACATGAGCAAGAGCCCGCCGACGAGCGCCACGAGCGCCCGGGGATCAATGCCAACCGGCCGGCGCAGCGCCAGGGCGGCTATGCCGAACAGGAGGACGAGGTCTCCGATGGGGTAACCAAGCGCGAGCACGGCGCCAAGCGGGTTCGGGTCCAGCGTCGCAAGAGCCGGCCTCATGAGCGCTTGCCATACGACGATGCCGCCCCCGGCCAGTACGATCGAGGAGTCCAGACTTAGTCGGAGCCGTTCGTGCGGGCCCGATACCACGCTCGGGAACAGCAAGAGTGAGGCCCCGATGATGGGGTAGTAGGCGACGTAGGCGACGTCGGCCAGCGAGGGGGAGCTCGCTCCTCCGGCCATGAGATCGAACCAGGCATAGAGTCCGTCACCGGCAGCGTAGACCAGGAGGGCCAGGCAGACGACCGCCCAACCGAGGCGAACTCGCCCAGCATGCGTAGAGCGCACTGCGCGCAGCACGATGAACACGGCGAGCAGGTCGAGCGCGGGTTCGGCGAGGTCGGCCACCGTGAGCCTCGTGGTCACGTCCCCGATCCCCGACACCAGCCAGGCCACGCTGGCTGACCAGAGGACGGCGGCGGTTACGATCAGCACGCCGTCGATCGTGAATTGGCTACCCCCTCGCGCCGGCAGCAGAGGGTCAGCAGCTGCCCCACGGCCCTGACGGTACGGGGGCACCACGGCTGCCGCTCGTTGTAGCAGTCGGTTGACGTGGCTGCGGAGCGCGCTGCTTGATGTGAGGGTCATCGGATCTTCTGTTGGCCGATCTCCGGCAGCCTGCCGGCCGCCCTTGGTAGTTATCGACCCACTTCATTTGCACTTGAACTGGGCGACAGACATCACTCGCGATCGATGTCCGGGACTAGGCGCAACACCTCTCGAATCGCGGGTAGCTCAGCTGTGGCCGCGCCGGGGAGAGGCGACGGCGTGGTCTATCGGGACGGTCTTGATAGCTGCCCGGTCGGGCGATGCCGTAGCCTCACCGGTTCCAGGCTCCGCCAACCGCCGATCCGGGAGTCGACCCAGCATTGCCGTTCACGATGTAGCTCCAGCGCCATCCCCGCCGACAAAACGAAACCCGGCTCAAGGGCCGGGTTTCTGTTGTGGCTCGATGGAGCCGACACTCGGATTCGAACCGAGGACCTGTTGTTTACGAAACAACTGCTCTACCGCTGAGCTATGTCGGCTCATGCGCGAAGCGCGATCGGGCGCGCATGCGCGACGGCGAATATACCCTACCCGAGCCGCTCGGGGATAATCCGACGGATGCCTCCCGACATGGACCAGCCACCAATCGACCCCTCGACCGCCGGCGAACCAGACGATCCTTTCGAAGCCCTGGTTTGGGCCGCGGTCGATTCGCTTCCGGAGGCCTTCCGAAAGCGCCTGGACACGGTGGCGATCGTGGTCGAGGACGAGCCGACCTCCGATGATCTCGCGCGGACCGGCGCGGCGGGGTTGCTTGGCCTCTACACGGGCGTGCCGCGGACCCTGTTCGGGGCCCGCGATGCCGCCGTGCCGAGCAAGATCACCATCTACCGCGGTACCCACCTCCGGATCTTCCGAACGCCCGAGGCGCTGGCCCGAGGCGTTGCCGAGACAGTGCGCCACGAGATCGCCCATCACTTCGGGATCTCCGACGCCCGCCTGGAAGAGCTCGCCCGCCAGCGCGGCAACTAGCGCGGAGGTGGTTCCCCCCGCGGCTTCGCTGCCCTAGAGTGTGCGTGCCCCGCCGCTGTGGAGCGGGCTACCGGAGGGACCGATGCACACCGAGTATCTCCCCAAACTGCTCCCGACGATGGTGGACGAAGGACAGGGTCCGGGCGTCCAGTTCCGCACCGACGGCGAGCTGGTGCCGATGCTCACCATGGAGCTCGACGGATCGATGGCGGTCTACTTCGAGCACCACATCCTGCTCTGGAAGACGCCATCGCTCGAGATCGGGATGCACCCGATGAAGGGCGCCTTCAAGCGCGCCGTGGCCGGCATGCCGATCTTCATGACGGAGGCCAAGGGAGCGGGCCAGATCGCGTTCAGTCGAGACGGCGTGGGCCACGTCTTCCACCTGAGTCTGGCCCCCGGCCAGACGGTCGAAGTCAGGGAGCACCAGTTCCTCGCCGCGACCGCCAACGTTGAGTACAGCTTCCGCCGCCTGCGCGGCGTCGGGAACATGCTCTTCGGCGGCACAGGCATCTTCATCGACACGTTCGCCGGCGGCCAGGGCGGCGGCATCATCTGGCTCCACGGCTACGGCAACGTCTTCGAGAAGGTCCTGGCCCCGGGCGAGCAGTTCGACGTGGAGCCGGGCGGCTGGGTCTACAAGGACCCGGGCGTGGGGATGGAGATCAAGGTCGTCGGCCTCCGGATGGGAATCCTGGGCGGTTCGGGCAACCTCATCTTCAATCGCTTCACCGGACCAGGCCGAATCGGCATCCAGAGCATGTACCTCCACATGCCGACGGAGGACTAGGCGCCACCCAAACCCCAGGTCACTCCCGGGAATCGAAACGGCCGCCGGAAAGCCCGGCGGCCGTTCTGTTGATCGGGGATTGGGTCAGGCAGCAGCCCCGACCGCGACCTTCGCGGGAGCCACCTCGGCCGCGACCAGCGCGACGTCGAGGGAGATCTTGATCTCGTCGCCGACGAGCAAGCCACCGGTCTCCATGGCCACGTTCCAGGTCAGGCCCCACGCCTTGCGACTGATCTTGGTGGCGGCACTGAAGCCCGCTCGGCGGCCACCCTGCATGTTCGGCACGATCCCGCCGATCTCCGCGTCCAGCGTGACCGGATGCGTCTCACCCTTGATGGTCAGGTCGCCCTGGATCTTGTAGTCGTCGCCCCTGCGCTCGATGCTCGTGCTACGGAACACCAGTTCCGGATACGTGGCTGCGTCGAAGAAATCTGCGCCTTTCAGGTGCGCATCGCGGGCCTCCATGCCCGTTTCGATGCTGGATGCGTCAATATTCGCCACGACTGAGGAATGCTCCGGATGCTCCTCGTCGAAATCGACCTCGGCGGTGAACTGGCGGAACTGGCCGCGGACGGTCGTCACCATCATGTGCTTGACCGCGAATTCGATCTGGGAATGGGCTGAGTCAAGGGTCCAAGCGCTCATCTGGCAAATCCTTAGGTTCCGTGCTCTCGTGGACCCGAATTGGATCATTCACTTAGCAACTAAATGAGAGTATAGTTGCACTGGCAACAATCCGCAAGAGGGACATGGAGGACCAATGATGGAGCAGCCGAACGACGTCACGGACGTGGCCGGCCGGTCGCCGGTAGCGGCCGAGTCGACGCGCGCGGACCTGCCAGAGGTCCTTTTCGCCGCCCCTCTGGACCCGACGGAGCGGCGGGCGTGGCGAGCCTTCCTGCAAACGCACGCCCGAGTGGCGCGCCGCCTGGAGGCGGACCTGATCGCCAGGAACGATCTTCCGCTGGCCGAATTCGACGTGCTCTTCCAGCTCGCCTCGGCGGACGGAAGCCGGCTTCGTATGGCCGAGCTGGCCGATCGAGTCCTGCTGAGTCGCGCGGGCATTACCAGGCTTGTGGACAGGCTCGTCGTCGATGGCCTCGTCGGGCGCGTCAGGTGCGAATCGGACGCCCGGGGTTTCTACGCCGTCCTGACGGAGATCGGGAAGGCCCGGCTCGAGGAAGCCACGCCCGGTCACCTCGAATCCGTTCGACGCATCTTCCTGGAACGCTTCGACCGCTCTGAGCTCGAGATACTGGCCGGCTTGCTGGAGCGAGCCTCTCCGACGGAATAGCGGAGCGCGGCGGCGAAAGCGAACACGAGGAGGCTCTTTGATGCCGCAACGGCTCATCGACCGTTCGCCGCCGGTAGAGGCTGCCGATCCGGCCCTCGGTCGCGCCGACCGCCCTCTGGGCCGGCCGGCGTCTGAGCGCTATCGTTCGGCCATGCCAACACGGAGCGAGCTCGTCGAGGCCTCCGGCAGGAAGGTCGCGGTGAGCAACCCGGACAAGGTGATGTTCGCCGGACCGGGCTACACCAAGCGCGATCTGGTCGCCTACTACCTGGCCGTGGCGGATGGGGCGTTGCGGGGCGCGGGCGGACGGCCGATGGCTCTCAAACGCTACGTCAACGGGGCCGACGGGGAGTTCTTCTTCCAGAAGAGGGCGCCCGAATCGCGGCCCGAGTGGATCCGGACAGTCGAGATCTCCTTTCCGTCCGGTCGAACGGCCGACGAAGTGGTGGTCGACGACGCGGCCGGCCTGGCCTGGGTCGCAAACCTCGGCTGCCTGGACCTCAATCCGCACGCGGTCCGGGCTGACGATCTGGACCACCCTGACGAGTTGCGAGTGGACCTGGATCCCGTCCCCGGAGTCCCGTGGGAAGACATGCGCAGCGTCGCGTTCGTGGTCCGCGACGTCCTCACCGACCACGGGCTGATCGGCTGGCCCAAGACCTCCGGGTCGCGCGGCATCCACCTCAACGTACGGATCGAGCGCCGATGGTCGTTCGACGAGGTTCGCCGGGCGGCCCTTGCACTGGCCCGCGAGGTGGAGCGACGCGCCCCGGAGATCGCCTCGAGCAAGTGGTGGAAGGAAGAGCGCCACGGCGTCTTCATCGACTACAACCAGAACTCAAAGGATCGAACGGTCGCCTCGGCCTATTCGGTGAGGCCGGTGCCGGACGCGCGAGTCTCGGCGCCGGTGACCTGGGACGAGCTGCCGCTGTGCGAGCTCGGGGACTTCACTCTGGCCACAGTGCCGGACCGCTTCCGGAAGATCGGGGATCCGGCCGCGGGGATGGACGAGGCCGTGGGGTCGCTGGACGCGCTGCTGGAGCTGTCGGCACGCCAGGCCAAGGCGGGACAGGGAGATGCGCCCTGGCCGCCCAACTACGCCAAGGCCCCGGGCGAACCGCCGCGTGTCGCGCCCTCGCGTGCGCGGCGCGCCACGGCCGACGGCGCAACATCCGGCGAGCCGAAGCCGCCGAACCCACCGAAGCCGGCCGGGTCCAGCACCCCTTCGCCCACCGGCCGGCGGGCCTCAACCAAGCCGCTCGTCGAGATCGCCCGCGCCGCCACCAAAGAGGAGGCGCTGGCCGCCTTCGAACGCTGGAAAGCCCGCCACGAGGCCATCGTCGCGCAGTTCCAGCCGGCCGACATCCTGGTCGACTCCATGCGCGGCCGCTTCACGCTCTGGTACCGCATCCGGGTCAACCTCGAGCACGTACCGGCCGCGGAGCGGCCGCCGCAGGAACCGCTCGACGCGGACTACGACCCGTGGGCCGAGATGCGACCGTCGCGCTAGCCGCGCCGGCGTCCGACGACGGCTCGATGGAGAAGGCCGGCCGGCCTAGCTCCCGAAGATCGCCTTGAGCTCGAAAGGCGCCGTCACTTCGAGCTGGTCGTAGCGGCACTGGTCGGGCCGCTTGTCGGGGCGCCAGCGCAGGAACGTTGTGGCGTGGCGGAAGCGGTCGCCCTGGAGGTGGTCGTAGGCGACTTCGCACACGCGCTCGGCCCGGAGCGGCTCCCAGGAGAGGTCGCGGTCGCGGTTCCAGCGGCTCGTTGCCCCAGGCATGCGCTGGCCGGAGGCGCGAGCCGCCGCCTCCCACTCGGCCCATTCGGCCCAGGGGTGGCCTTCCAACGCGTTCTCGCGGAGCGGCGCCAACTCCTCGACCAGCTGGCGGCGTCTATCCGCAGTGAAGCTGGCGGTGATCCCGACGTGGTTCAATCGGCCCGTATCGTCGAAAAGCCCAAGGAGGAGCGAGCCGACCAGAGTGCCCGGTCCGTTCTTGTGCCATCGGAAGCCGGCAACGACGCAGTCGGCCGTGCGGGCGTGCTTGATCTTGGCCCAGCCGCGTTTGCCGGGTTGGTACGGCTCGGAGAGGCGCTTCGCGACGACGCCGTCGAGTCCGGCGCCCTCGAAATGATCGAACCACCCGGCGGCGGTCGACCGGTCGAGCGTTGCCGGCGTCAGGTGGACCGGCGGCTTCGCCTCCGCGAGGAGCCTCTCGAGCAGCCGGCGTCGCTCGCCGAGAGGAACGCCGCGCAGGTCCCGGTCGTCGAAGGCGAGCAGATCCCAAGCCACGAACGAAGCCGGGGTCTGCGCCGCGAGCAGCTTCACCCGAGAGGCGGCCGGGTGGATGCGCAGCAGCAGCGCGTCGAAGTCGAGGCCGTCTTCGCCGACGATCACGACTTCGCCGTCCAGAACGCATCGTTCGGGCAGGGCGGCGCGGAGTGCGGGCGGGAGCTCGGGGAAGTAGCGGTCCAGGGGCTTGAGATCGCGACTCTGGATGTAGACCTCGTCGCCGTCCCGGAAGACGAGCGCCCGGAAGCCGTCCCACTTGGGCTCGTAATGCCAGCCGTCGCCGGCCGGGATCGCTTCGGTGAGCTTGGCGAGCATCGGCTCGAGGGGCGGCTGAAACGGCAGGTCCACGACACGACTATAGCGCCGCGGCCTGAGCGCTCCGGGGCGTTGGCAGGTGCGACTCTCTTGCTGCGACGATGGCCGTTCGGCGACGTCCGGCGTGATCTACGATGGCCCGGTTGAAGAGGAGCGGGGCGCGAGGGCAAGCGAGCCTGCCGCCGACCACAGCCAAGCCTCAACCGTAGTTCGATGTGGAACGGAGGCATCGGCGATGACGACTGGATTCGGGTTCTGCCCAAACTGCGGGACGCCTCGGATGGCGGCCGATCAGTCGTTCTGCGCCGGGTGTGGCTTCACGCTCCTGTCACCGACGCTCTCGGCGGCCATGGAGCCGATGGTGCCACCTGCTCCGGCGGAAGACGCCGCAGCGGCTCAACCTGTCGCGCCGCCCGCCTGGTCGGTGCCGCCCGCGCCGGTGACCCCCGCCAACGCGAGCGGGCTCAGCTACCAGGCCTCTCCCGCAGCCCCTGCCGCTCCTGCCGTGGTGAGCGCCGGCCTCAGGACTACACCGCGAATGCTGGCTATCGTCGGGGTCGTTCTGGCGGTAGCCGTCGGCGCCTACCTCTTCATGAACAAGAACTCCGACTCGGGCGGCATCACCTTCACCCCGTCCACGCTGAGCTGCTCTACCCCGGTTGCCTTCATGACGGCGGCGCATCTGCCGGCCTCAGTACAAGCCGAAGACAGACTCACGGTCATGAGGGACGGCAAATCGGCCGGGTGGACTTCGGTCCCCGGTATCGGGAGTGACGCGGGGCGGCAGGCGGACGGCAGCTGGGTCATCACCACCGTGACGATCGCGAGTGACATGCAGACGCTGTGCAATACCGGCGGCTCGGGGGGCTTTTTCAGCGTCCTCACGCCGGGAACTCACACCATCCAGATTCTCGACGCGAGCGGCACGGTCCTGTCCCAGGGCTCCTACACGGTCACGCCGTAGTCGCGTCGGTAGCCCGGCTCGGCGCCAACATTTGCGACCTGGGTAGCGCCGTTGCCCGGGCGCTCCGGAGGTTGGCAGCTGCGACTCTCTTGCTGCGACGATGGCCCTTCGGCAACCTCCGGGGTGATCTACGATGACGCGGTTGCGGAGGAGCGGGGCGCGAGGGCAAGCGAGCCTGCCGCCCGACCACAGCCAGGCCTCAACCGTAGTTCGATGTGTGGAACGGAGACATCGGCGATGACGACTGGATTCGGGTTCTGCCCCAACTGTGGGACGCCTCGGATGGCGGCCGACCAACGCTTCTGTGCAGGGTGTGGTGCCACGCTTTCGCCGGCGGCGCCCTCGGCCCCGGTGGAGCCGATGGCGCCGGTGGAGCCACCTGCTCCGACGGCTGACGCTGTAGCGGTAGTCGCGGAGCCACCTGTGCCGCCGGCCTCAACTGCACCGGTCGAACGGCTGGCCTGGATGGAGCCACGCGTGCCCCCGGTCGCCGCGGAGCCTCCCGCACCGCCGGCCTGGTCAATGCCGCCCGCGACGCCGGCAGCGGCTCAACCTGTTGCTCCGCCGCCCTGGTCGGTGCCCCCCTCTCAGGGGACCTCCGCCCCCGCCGCCTACCCGAACCCGACCCCGCCCGGAACCCCCGGCGCCCCCGTGCCGGCCGCGCCGTCTGCGCCCGCCAAGCCTCTTGTGACGATCGGCAGTGTCAATGTCACGCCCAAGATGGCGGCCATCGGGGGTATCGCGCTGGCCGCGATCCTCGTCGGCGCATACCTGTTCATGAACATGAACTCCAAGCCGGGCAGCCTGACCTTCAGCCCGTCCACGATCAGCTGCTCCTCCCCGGTCTCGTTCACCGTGACAGCGCATCTTCCCGCGTCGCTGAAGTCCACTGACACGATCAGCCTCTGGTTCGACGGCAAGTCGGCGGGATCGACACCGATTGGAGAGAGCGGGAGCGACGTAAATCAGCAGCCGGACGGCAGTTGGCTGACAGTCAGCACGACAGCGGCGTCGGAGATGCAGTCGGCCTGCGCCTCAGGCGTCTCGTCGAGCGGCTTCAACGTGGCCACGCCGGGGACCCACACCATGCAAATTCGCGACGCCAGCGGCAAGGTTCTGGCCGAGGGCTCGTACACGGTGACGCCATAACGAATCGAGGGGGCTTTCCCGGTCGCGTCGAAGTCCCGGGCTAGCTGCCTGCCTGCTGGACCGGCCGCACGTCGCACCGGAAGCCACGTGGGGCACGGTTCGCTACGACAAACGGCCCTATTCGCTGCGGCCGCGTATACGGCAACCTCGGAAAACCCGAGACGGGCGACCGCGGACGTACGCAACCAGGTGGGTCCAATGCCAAAGGCTGATATCGCGACCGGAGAGCACAACTTCGAAGTTGTCGGGATCGCGCGCGTTGAGGGCGAGGGGACGCTGCGCCTGCGCATCTCCGACGGCGAAGTCAGCGAGGCCCGCCTCTCGATCTTCGAGGCGCCCCGCTATTTCGAGAAGCTCGTCGTCGGGCGGACCCCCGACGAGGTCGTCGACATCGTCACCCGCATCTGCGGCATCTGCCCCGTGGCCTATCAGTCCGGCGCGTCGATGGCCTTCGAGCATCTCTTCGAGGTCGAGATCGACCCTCAGGTGAAGGCGCTACGCAAGCTCTTCTACTGGGGTGAATGGATCGAGAGCCACGCCCTCCACGTGTACATGCTTCACGCCCCGGACTTCCTGGGCTACGAGAGCGCCATCGCCATGGCGCGCGACCACAAGCCGGTTGTGGAGCAGGCCTTGCGGCTCAAGCGGACCGGCAACGACCTGATGAAGCTCATCGGCGGACGGGCCATCCACCCGGTCTCGATGCGCGTGGGCGGTTTCTCCCACACGCCGACCAGGGCCCAGATCGAGGCCTTGCGCGAGCCGCTGACCGAGGCGCTGGCCCTCTCGCAGGCGACGTTGAAGCTCGTGGGCACGTTCAAGGCGCCCAAGTTCGAACGCGATCCGCTTTACGTGGCCATCAAGCACCCCACCGAGTACGGGCTCAGCGAGGGCCGTATCGTCTCGAACGACGGCATCGACGTACCTCTTTGGGGCTGGCGCGACGCCTTCCACGAGGAGCAGCACGAGGGCACGAACGCCCTCCACGCCCGGACGACGGACGGTCGGACGTACATGCTCGGGCCATCGGCGCGGGTGAGTCTCAACGCCGATCAGCTCCACCCGCTGGCCGCGGAGGCGCTGCGCGCCAGCGGCCTCGCCGAGCAGATCGCGCGCAACCCGTACTGGGCCATCGCGGCCCGGTCGGTCGAGTTGATTCACTCCTCGGCGGCGGCACTCGACATCGTCGACTCGTACCAGGAGCCGGCCCGGCCCTTCACGCCGTGGGCGCCACGGGGCGGAGAGGCGGGTTGGGGCACGGAGGCGCCGCGGGGCATCTGCTGGCACCACTACGACGTCGACGACAACGGCCGGATCGCCGCGGCCCAGATCATCGCCCCTACCGGTCAGAACCAGGGCATGATCGAGCAGGACCTGACAGCCTTCGCGCCCCAGGTCCTGTCCCTACCGCACGCCGAGGCGACGGTGCGCCTGGAGCAGCTGATCCGCTCGTACGACCCCTGCATCAGCTGCGCAACCCACTTCCTCAAGATCGAGATCGAGCGCGACTGACCTTCCGTCACCGGAACCGGCGGAGGCAGTCGCCCCGCCGGTTCTTCGTTATTGGCCGTGTCGGGCGGCCAGGCCGACCGCCAAACCCCTAGCCTGGAACCGAAATGATCGATCTGTTCTTCAAGATAGGCCTGCCGGTACTGATGATCGGCATCGTCACGCTGGTCAGCCACCGCTGGGGACCTTCGGTGGGCGGCATCCTCGGGGCGGTTCCGGCCAAGGGCGGCCCGATCCTGATCTTCCTCGCCCTCGACCAGGGGACATCCTTTGCGGCCACCGCCGCCGCGGCGTCCCTGGGCGGAGCTGGAGGTTGCGGGGTCTTCTGCCTCGTCTACGCCCTGTTATGCCGGCGGGTCAGCTGGCCTGTCGCGGGAGCCGTCGCCTACGGCGCGTTCGCGGTTACCTGGGCTGTCATGCTGCCGATCGCGTCGTGGGGGCTGGCCCCGGCGTTCGTCGCAGTGGTCGCGATCTTGCTCGTTTCGCGGCGGCTGCTGCCCGTGGCGCCGCCGATGCCACGACGGGCCACCTCCGCCTCGGACCTGCCGGCGCGGATGATCGCCGGGGCGGGCATGGTCGTCTTCGTGACCACCGCCGGGCCGTACTTCGGGGCCACGATCAGCGGCATGCTGGCCACGATCCCGACGGTCGCCGCGGTCCTGGCGATCTTCACCCACGCTCAGGAAGGCCCCGACCGAACGATCGGCGTCATGCGCGGGATGACACATGGTCTGCTCGGCTTCGGCGCGTTCCTGACCGTCGTGGCGGCCACGCTCGTTCCGCTTGGGATCCCCGCGGCCTTCGCTCTGGCCTTTGCCGCGGTGGTCGCTGTCCAGGCGATCGAGCTTCGCTCCGCTCTCCGGCCTCATGGACGGCCGGAACCCGAGGAACAGCTGCTTCTGGAGGCGGCCGACTGAGGGCGTGCGGGCACCCTCGATGATCCGATCGACCGGCCGAGACGAGCCTTCAATCGGGCTCTGACAATGCCCGGGAGCAGGGCAAGACCGTAGACTCCGGATATGGCTGAGTGGACCGATCCGAAGCGCGTCTACGTGCTGGTCTGTGGCGAGCGGCTGCGAGGCGACGATGCCGCGGCAGTGCTGGCCGCCGAGATGCTGCCCGCTGACGCGCTGGCCCTGGCCGAGGTGATCGAGGTGGGACTGCTCAGCGTCGAGGCCCTGCTGGACGTGCCTGAGGGAGTGGCAGCGATCGTGGCGGATACCGCGATCGGCATCGCCCCGGGCGAGGTCGTGGTGCTGCCGCTCGAGAACGTGGCGCGGTCGACGGGGAGGGGCGCGGCACTTGCCTCTTCCCACTCGCTGCCGCCGGACCAGGTCCTGGCACTCGCCGAGGCGTTGCGCGGCTCGCTGCCTCGGGGCGCGTTCGTGGGGATCGGCGGCGCCGAGTTCGGGTTCGGGGAGGGGCTGTCCGCTCCGGTGAGTGCCGCACTGCCGGCCTTCGTGGCGGTTCTCGCCGACGAGATCCGGCGGCTCGCCACGGACTGACCTCTCCGGCGACGCCCCGCCCAGCGGCCACGCAGCGCCCGGCGGCCACGCCACGCCACGCCCGGCGCCCACGCCACTCCCGGCGGCCACGCCACTCCCAGCGGCCACGCCGCGCCCTCACGCGCATCTCTCACGCCGCGATACCCTGCGCTCGTGGGCCTCCTCCTCTTGAAGCTGACGCTGACCCCGATCCTGATCGGCGGCGCCAGCCTGGCCGCGCGGCGCTGGGGACCTTCGGTGGGCGGCTGGATCGTGGCCCTGCCGCTCACGTCCGGGCCGATCGCGCTATACGTGGCCCTCGATCGGGGAGCCGTCTTTGCCGCGGGCACGGCAAAAGGCTCCATCGGCGGGTTGCTCGGCGACGCTGCCTTCGCTCTCGCCTACGGCTGGCTGGCCCGAAGGTTCGGCTGGCCGGCCTCGCTCCTGGGCGGGTGCGCCGGCTTCGCCGTCGCCGCGCTGGTCATCCAGCCGGTCCTCGCGACGCCGGCGGTGCTCGTCTTCGCCATCGTGGCGGTCGCGATGGCGATCCTCCTGCGGCTGGCGCCGCCCGCCGTTAGGGCCCGCGATCCTCAACCTCTTCCCAACTGGGACATACCGGCCCGGATGGTCGTGGGCACGGCGATCGTTCTGGCGATCACGCAGGCGGCGGGGCTCCTGGGCGCGCAGCTCAGCGGCGTCCTCGCGGCGCTGCCGGTCTACGTGTCGGTGCTCGCGGTGTTCGCCCACAAGTTGGAAGGGCCGGACCAGGCCCTGGGCGTGGTGCGCGGCCTCCAGATCGGTCTGTTCGGAACCATCGTCTTCTTCCTCGTAGTGACGACAGCGATCGAACCGCTCGGAATCGCGCCCTCTTTCGCGGCGGCGGCGGTGGCTGTCGCTGCCGTCCAGTCGGTCTCCCTGCGGATCCTGCGCCGACCGATCCCCGCGGCGTCCAGCGCTCCCTAGCTCGCGACACGCAACGCCGCGCGCGAGCGGTCTCCCGCCTTGACACGACATGCATACTCGTACGTATGTCAGACAAGAGAAAGGGGGTCGACTCGACTCCGGACCCCCCGCGGCGTTCGACATCCGGCTCCGCCCGTGAGGCCATTCTGGCCGCCGCTCGAGGCCAGATCCAGCGGGGCGGCGACCTGTCGATCCAGGAGGTGGCGGCGTCCGCAGTCGTCTCCCGACAGACCGTCCACCACTACTTCGGCGGCGCGAAGGGGCTGAGGGCGGCCCTCGCCGCCGAGGGGATGGACGTGGCCTCGGCGGCCGACGAACCCACCCGCGAGCGGCTCGTGGAGGCGGCCATGCGCGTCATGGCGCGACCGGGGGGAAGTCTCGCCTCCGTCGAAGCGATAGCCGCGGAGGCGGGCCTGACCAAGGGTGCCGTGTACCACCACTTCGCCGACCGCGGCGAGTTGCTGCGGGCCGTGGCCCGGCGCGTATCCCCGGTCGACGAGATGCGGGAGCAGATCGCCCCGACGCTCGACCTGCCGCCGCGCGAAGGCCTGATCGTGATCGCCCGCGCCTACTACGCCGCGATGCGGACGCGAGCCGACCTGATCCGGAACCTGGCCGCCAACTCGGCCCGCGATCCGGAGCTGGCAGAGGTGGTGATGAGCGAGATCGTCGGCCAGGGGGCGCCGTTGATGATGGGCTGGTTCGCCTACCAGGTGAGCCGAGGCCGGCTGCGGGCGGTCGATCCCTCATTCGTCATCCAGGCCCTCTTCGGGCCCGTCTTCCAGCTGCTTGTCCTGGGGCCGACGGTCTCCGACCGGATCGCCCAGGCAGGCATCCATCCCGCGATCGACAACGTTGAAGCCTACGTGGACCTCCTCCTGCGAGGCCTCGCGCCGGACCAAGACAACCCAGGAGGTTCGTAGATGACCGTCGCCAGCTCTTCCACCACGACCTCCGCGACTCCTGCGGCTCCGGCGGTCGAGGCCGTCGCATTGCGCAAGGCGTTCGGGGCGATCAACGCTGTCGACGGGATCGACCTGTCCCTGCCGGCGGGCCGGATCTACGGCATGCTCGGGCCGAACGGGTCGGGCAAGACGACGCTCATCCGGCTTCTGACGGGGCTCACGTCGGCGACCAGCGGCCAGGCCCGCGTCCTGGGCGTCGCGATGCCGTCGCGCACCAACCTGGCCCGCATCGGCTACATGACCCAGGCGGACGGCATCTACCCCGAGCTGTCGGTCTGGGAGAATCTGTCCTTCTTCGCCGCGCTCTACGGCCAGAGAGACCGCGCAGAGATCGTCCGAACGCTCGAACTGGTGGAGCTCGATAGGCGCCTCGGCACGCCGGCACTCCAGCTATCCGGCGGCATGCGGCGCCGACTTTCGCTGGCGTGCGCGCTGGCTCACCGCCCGACGGTCATCTTCCTGGACGAGCCGACCGTTGGCGTGGACCCGGCCCTGCGGGTCCAGTTCTGGGACCACTTCCATCGATTGGCCGCGGACGGCGCCACGCTTCTTGTCTCGAGCCACGTCATGGACGAGGCCGACCGCTGCGACGAGTTGCTCTTCATGCGAGACGGGCACGTCCTGGCGCAGGGGACGCCGGCGGACCTGCGGGTTCGAGCGGGCACGGACAACCTGGAATCCGCCTTCCTGCATTTCGCCGGTTTGTCTGCCTCTCCGCCGGCCGCGGCCGGCCCCACCGGGGAGGCCGCCCGATGAGCGCCCTCCGCGTGGCGGCCGTCGTCCGCCGCATCATCGCCCAGTTCCGCCGCGACCCGCGATCGCTGGCTCTTCTCTTCGCGGCCCCGCTGGCGATCATCGCCCTGCTCGGCTGGGTCCTGAGCAGCTCCGGGGCCGCCACCGCGAGAGTCGCGATCGTCAGCGAATCGAGCCAACCTGCAAGCGCCGCCGTGGTCTCGCGGCTCACGGCCGCCCTGCAGGGCCAGCCTACCGTCGTGGTGAATACGGACGTCCACGACGCCGCGACGGCCCGCCAGATGCTCAAGGACAAGCAGCTCGATCTCGTCGTCGACATCCCGGCCGACTTCACCGTCCAGAGCCCCAAGCTCCAGCTGGTGACCCTCGGCTTGAACCCCACGGGCGAGGCTTCCGTCATCCCGAACGTTCAGCAGGCACTGTTCAAAGCAGTAGCGGGAAACCTCGGCGCGGCCCTGCCGTCGATCGAACGATCGACCGTCTACGGCTCTCCGGACGCCACCACGGTCGACACGTTGGCTCCGGTGGTCGTCGGCTTCTTCGTCTACTTCTTCGTCTTCATCCTGACCGGCATCAGCTTCCTGCGCGAACGNNCCTCGGCTTCGGCTTCTTCGCGACGCTGCAGGTCGCCGCGGTCCTTGCCTTCGTCCTCGGCCGCTTCGACATTCCGGCGCTCGGGCCCGTCCCTGCGTTCGCGATCGGCCTCGGCGTCCATACGGCCGGCAACCCGCTGATCTCGTATCTGCTGGTCCTGGTCCTGGGATTGGGTGCGGTCTCCCTGGGCATCTTCCTGTCGACCTTCGCCCGGACCGAGCTCCAGATCCTGCAGTTCATCCCGATCGTTATCGTGCCGCAGGCCCTGCTGAGCGGCTTCTTCTGGCCGATAGATCAGCTGCCCTCGCTCCTTCAGCCGGTGGCCCGGGTCCTGCCCGTCACCTACGCCATCGACGGGCTGCGGCAGGTGATGATCGCCGGCGCGGACCTGACCTCTGGGCAGGTGCTCTTCGATCTGGCCGTGCTGACGGGGATCGCGGCGGTCTTCATGGTGCTGGCGGCGGCCACGATCCGGCGGGAGGTGGCGTAGGGGAGGGGCGTGGGTCGCGCCGGCCGTTCTGGTGGCGAGCGGCGAGGGGTGCGCGGCCACGATACGGCGGCGCCGACCGATGGCGCGGCCGCGGCGGAGGTTGCCGGGTTCGCAGTGCCCGGCGACTTCGCCCTGCGCCGCCCCGCGCCGGTCCGAGACTGCGCATTACCAGCCGCCGTAGTACTAAGCGGAGATCGGCAGCGGGCAGGCCGGTTCCGAACCTCCATCGTTAGGCGCTGCACGAAATTGCCAGCCCAAATCGTCCCGGCGTGAGCGTGGCTCGGGACAGGTTGGCGGCCGAGCGGCCGCGCGACGGTCCAGCCCGCATTACCGCCGCGAGGCGTCTGCACTTAGTACTCCATCCACTGGTATTACGCAGTTTCGGGCTGGGTGCCGCCCGGTCCGCCGCCCCCGCGGTGCCGCCTCCGACCGTCAGACCGGCAGACGCGCCCGGGCGCTCCGAAGCCGCTTCCGGAACCCGTGGCGCCGAGGCCCGGCCACAACCAGCGCCGCCGACCACGCCAGCAGTGAAACCATGGCGATCCCGTAGACCGGCCAGTAGCTGCCGAACCGGTCGTACAGGATGCCGCCGGAGTTCATGACGATGATCCCGCCGGCCGGGTACGCGATGGCGATCACCCCGAAGATCGCTCCGAAGTTGTGGCCGCCGAAGACATCGCTGAAGGCCGCCGATCGGATCGCGATCGTGGCGCCGATCCCGAAGCCGTAGAGCGCGTTGCCGGCGACGGCCAGGGCCAGCAGCGAGCCGTTCGAAGCGAAGATGGCGGTCGCACCTACGGCGACCAGGCCGGCGCAGAGCAGGCCGATGTATCGCCGCCCGAATCGGTCCGACAGCCCGCCGCCCACCACTTGCCCGGCGACGTACGCGTAGCACTGGAGAGCGAGCAGCGTTGCGGCGAACCCGGCGTCGATCCCCTGGCCGATGGCATGGCGCGAGGAGGTCTGGAAGATTCCCTCGTCGATGCAGCCGATCCCCACCGCACCCACCAGCAGGATCAGGAAGCGGCGGGTCCGCAGGGTCCTGCGGAGGGCGTCGGGGCGAGTGCGGCTGCCTGCCGGGATCTGCTCCTGCGAAGCGGCGATCGCGCCCGGAGCGGCGGTCTCGTGCAGGCCGCGCGCCGGTGTCCGCCTTGCTGCGGCGCCCGTTGTCGCTGCACCGTCCGCCGGCGCGCCCCTCGCTGCACCGTCCGCCGGCGCGCCCTTTGCCGCGCCCTCCCCCGACCCGCCCGGCACGACAACAGCCGGCCCGCTCGTCATGAGCCAGACGAACGGCAGGGCCACGAGCGAAAGCCCTGCGAAGCCGACCGCCGCCGACCGCCAGCCCAGCTCCGGGATCAACCCCGCCGCGAGCGGGAGAGCCAGCGCCACTCCGATGCCGGGGCCGGCGTACGCCACGCCGAGAGCCAGACCGGTGGCCCCCGCATACCTCCGCGCGATCGCCGTCGTGGTGCCGACGAAGACCAGCTGCAGCCCGAGCGCCAGAAAGACCCCGTACGCGGCGATTAGGAACGCGACGTCGGTCGCCATCGAGGCGACGGCCCAACCGATCGCCGATAGCAGTGTGCCGACGTACAGCAGGGTTCGGTCGTTGAAGACGTCGTAGGCGCGTCCCAGCAGCGGCGACGCGAGCGCCGAGACCAGCAGGAACATCGTCCACGGCATCTGCCCGAGCTCGCGCGAGGTGTGGAACGTACTCTCGAACTGGGGCGCGAACAGCGGGAAGCAGTACAGCGGGGCGTAGGCGATCGCTCCCACCACGAACGCGCCGAGAACCGGCACGCTCAGCGCCAGGTCACGTCGGGATACTCGGACACCGGGCATGCGCGCATCGTAGGCGCGACAGAGGAATCTCGGACCCAGTGTCAGACCGCCGACAACAATCGAGGGCAGCGAGGCGCAGACTGGACTGACGGTTGGTCTCGACGGAGGTCGCCTTGCTCCAGAATCGCTTCACCCGCGGCGCATCGGCCGCGATCCATGTGGTGTTCATCACCCTGGTGCTCTGGGGGGTGTGGCGGGCCCTCCAGCCACAATCGTGGGCCTGGGGAGAGCCGGCCGAGAAGATCAGCAGGGTCATCGCCATGGTCGGGATTGCCTTCGCCATACTCATGGCCATCGGCTTGGTCCTGTGGCTGAGGAAGGGACGGATCGAGCTCCTGCTGATCCCCGATAACATCCTTTTGGTCGTCTTCGGTTTCGCGGCCTGGCAGTCATTGGACGTTCGTTTCGTCGTGTCCTTCCTGGCCCTCGCGGCCGCTCTGGTTCCGGTCCTGATGGATCCCCGCCGGCAGCAGCGAGCCACCCCGCCGGTGTACTGGCCCGGCTACGGCTCCGGCGCACCGCCGTATTCGCCCGCCGATTCAGCGGCGTCGGAACGCCCAAAGCCGCCACCTACGAGCTAACAGTCCCGTTCCGCGGCTGATCCCCAGGCGACCGTTGACCTGCCCTCGCGTGGACCGGCTCTTACCGCTGGAACACCTTGTAGTCGTGGGCCTGGGTCAGGCCCATGTCGGCGGCGGATGCCTCGGTCGTATCCCCGGACATGATGGCTACCTTGGCCAGACGGTATGGCCCGGACTTGCCCGACTTGTAGATCGTGGAACCGTCGAACGCCAGATCGAGGGGCTGGGCGCCGGCCACGAGATCGACGTCCCCTCCGGTAACGTCGATCTGGGCTCCCGTGCTGTCGAGCAGGTACCCCACCACCTTGTATTTGCCCGGGTTCTGGACGGTGACGGTCGGTGAGAGGACCAGCTTGTTGGCCAGCCCATCGTGGTCGCTGTCGACCAGACGCTCTGAGAAACCCGAGCTTAGCGTTACGGTGCCGCTGGCAACCAGGATCTCGTAGCTCGTAAAGCGCGGGCTTGCTCCCGGTACCGCGACCATGATCGTGTAGCTCCCGCCGCCGCTGCCAGGGGTGACGTGGCCCGTCCAATGGCCGGCCCCGGCCGGAGTCAAGGTGATAGCGGAGGAGGTTCCTGTTGGGTCGTGGAGCTGAGCTGTGGCTGTGTCCCCGGCCTGAGGTTCGGTCAGCACGACGTCGAAATCGACGCTGGCTCCGTGGTCGTACTGGTGCGCCGGATCCGGAGCCGTTATCGTCAGAGTCCGGCCGGTCTCGATCGACACCACCACCGCGACCTGAGCCTGGGCCGTCCCCGAGTTGACGATGTGAAGATTGCCGTCGGTCGGGTTGGTCAGGCTCGCCCAGAGAGACCCGGCAACTATCGGGCTAGGCGCCAGCGAGGTCCCGTCGATCGTAGCCGTCACCGGCGTGCCGTCCGTGTATAGCGTTACCTCCGCTTGGGGCGACTGTTCGAAGGTGAGGGGTACGTCGACCGAACCGCCGGCGGGCACCGTCTGGGCCACAGTGATGCTCACCTGCATCGATGAGCCCTCGGTGGACAGCGCGGACGGCGTCGATCCGGCGGAAGGGGCCGCGAGACTGGCCGGAGCCGATGAAACGTCCGTGGGCAGCGCGGACGGCGTTGCCCCGGCGGAAGGGGCCGCGGCGGTGCAGCCCGAGAGGATGGCCGCTACCGCCGCGGCGGATAGCAAGACCAGGAGGATCCTGCGAAACCGCCCGACGCGATGCGATCTCATGTCTCCGTTCCCTCCCGCCAGTCTCAGCGACCGACGCCTCAGAACGAGGCGCAGCCACGTCGGACCGTCGTCGATGCGACGCGTCTAGCGCATGACGCTACGCTAAACGAAGAAGCAACGGTGTCGGCTGGACGACAGAGCCGACCGCGCGGCGGGCGACTGCCCGCCACGGGATTGCAGCCGAGCGCTGCGCTTGTGTACGGTTGTCCGGTTGAACGGCGCCCCCCCGTTACTCCTCGGGCTTGGCCTCGCCCTCGGCCGGAGCCTCGCCTTCCGCAGCCTCCTCGCCCTCGACCGCCTCGACGACCGGCTCCTCGATCACGTGCGGCGCGGCGACATGGGCCACGACCTCGTCCGGGTCGGAGAGCAGGGTCACGTCCGGCGGCAGCGCCACCTCGCGCAGATGGATCGAGGCTTCGAAGTCCACCAGCCCCTCGATCGAGAACTCGAACGAGTCGGGCAGGTTCTCGGGGAGGGCGCGGATCTTCACGCGGTCGATGTTGTGGAGCAGCGTGCCGCCCAGGCGGACCACGGCGTACGACTCGCCCGTGGCGTGAAGCGGGATCTCGACCGTGACTTCTTCGCCCTTCTTGAGGGCGAACAGGTCGACATGGAGCAGCTGGCGGTGCCGAGGATCGATCTGGAAGCCGTGGATCAGGACCTGGTGCTTCTCTTTGCCGTCGATCTCCAGCTCGATGATCGTGTTCGAGTGGACCTTCTTGCGCAGGTGGTCGAACTCGTGCGCATCGAGCGAGACGGAGACGGAAGCGATCCCATGGCCGAAGACCACGGCCGGGATTCGACCGGCCTTGCGCAGGTGGGCGACCGCCTTGCCGGTCTCGGTCCGGCTGGTCGCGGTAAGTACTGTCGGGGCTGGGCTCACGTGCGAAAACCTCTCTGCGCGGTCCATCGGGGCGCCGATCGGCTCACGCCAGGCGCTGCGGGGTACGAGCCTACCACTCTCGGGCCGTCCGAGGGGCGGCGCCGCCCGCTGGTCGCGGCCGGTCGCGGCAGCCTCGAGGCGCGGCACGAGCCGTGAACCCGGCCGCCGAGACGCGGCACCTGCCCTCATGCCGGCCGCGAGGCGCGGCACGAGAGCCTGCGGCGTGGTGGCGGGGTGTAGATTCCCGCCGATGGCCGCAACGATCCTGATCGTCGAAGATGAGTACGCCGTCGCGCGTGGGATCCAGTACGCCCTCCAGCAGGAGGGTTACCAGGTGGCGGTATGCAGGTCCGGCGAAGAGGGCCTGGAATTCGCGCTGCGTGAGGGCCCGGACCTCGTGGTGCTGGACGTTCGACTGCCCGGCATCGATGGCTTCGAGGTCCTGCGGCGGCTGCGGACCAGCGGCTCCAAGGCCCCCGTCCTGATCCTCACCGCCCGCGACGAGGAGATGGACAAGGTAATCGGGCTGGAGCTGGGCGCGGACGACTACGTCACCAAGCCCTTTGGCCTGCGCGAGCTGATGAGCCGGATCAAGGCCCTGCTGCGGCGCGCCTACGGCGACCTGGCCGACGCCGGCGGCGGACGCCTGCTGCGGCACGGGGATCTGCTCATCGACCTGGAGCGCCGGCGCGTCCAGCGTGGCGAGCGTCGCATCGCCCTGACCGCGACCGAGTTCGAGATCCTGCGCCACCTGGCCAGCCGGCCGGGCCGCGTCTACTCCCGGCGCGAGCTGCTGGAGCTGACGCGCGACTACGAAGCCCTCGATCAGGACGAGAAGACGATCAACGTCCACGTCAGCCACCTGCGCGAGAAGCTGGAGGACGATCCTTCGAGCCCGCGGTTCGTCCTGACGGTCCGCGGCGCGGGGTACGCGTTCGCGGAGCGCTGAGATGGCCGCGAGGAAGACCAAGAAGAAGCCGGCCTCGCGCACCGGGACGCCTCTCCCTCCGACGCCGCCCTCGTCGACCAACTCGGCCGAAGGACCGGGCGATCGGCCGGACGCTCAGTCGGCCGAGGCCGCCAGGAGCAGGGCCTTCCGGCGCCCGGACGTGCCTTTCTGGCGGGCACTGCCGCGCACATTCCAGGGCCGGCTATCGCTGGCCTTCGTCATGGTCTTCGTCCTGGCGGTCGGGACCGTCTCGACCCTGACCGTCCTCGTCCTGGACAACGCCCTGCGTCAGCAGGAAGAGACCAACCTGGAAGCCAGGGCCAACGCCGTGGCGGCCGTGGTCCGGGTCAAAGCCGAATCCTCGGCCGCACTGGACCCGGCCAACGTCACGGTCGTCTCCGCCGGCGGCCAGCTGAACGACCTGGTCAGAAGCGCCCTGTCCAACCCGACGACGCTCACCGACTACGCCAACAACGTCGCCCAGGCGGATCTCCGCCTCCGCGTCGGCCAGGGCTCAGACACCTCCGGCGGGATCGAGTTCTACCCCGCCAATGAGCCTTCCACGTTCAGCGCCTCCCTCACGGCGCAGCCGGGCAAAGGTCAGGCTCGCGACTCGGTCAGCTACACCGAGATCTTCAAGTTCCAGGACCCGGTGGGCGTCCAGCCGACCTGGTACCTCGAGGTCAGCCTCTCGGCGCCATACACGACGCGGAGCAGCACCATCGCCTCCGTCGTCGGCTTCCTGATCGTCACCGCGACGGTGGCTCTGCTGCTTGCCATCGTGGTGTCGTCCTTCCTGGCTCGCCGCTTCACCAGGCCCCTGCGCCGCCTGACGGACGCCGCCCGAGCCCTGGCCGAAGGCGACCTGGCCCGTCGAGTCCCCGCCGAGCGCGCCCACACCGGAGGCCTCGAGATCACCGAGCTCTCGCACCAGTTCAACGCCATGGCGGACCAGGTTGAGGAGACGATGGAGGTCATCCGTCGCGATCGCGACATCAGCCGCGAGTTCCTGGCCGACGTCTCGCACGAGCTCCGGACACCGCTGGCCGCGCTGCGAACCTTCAACGAGTTGCTGCAGGAGAAGGCCGGCAACGATCCCGCAGCTCGGACGGAGTTCCTGGAGGCGAGCGCCCAGCAGATCGAACGCCTGGACTGGCTTGCCCAGAACCTGCTGGAGCTCTCCAAGCTCGACTCCGGGCTGGTTCGGCTCGACCTTCGACCGGATGACCTGCGGGCGACGATCCTCTCCGCCGTCGAGCAGGCCCAGGTCTCGGCGCTGCGACGCGGCATCGCTCTCACGACCGATCTGCCGGAGACTCCCCTGGTCACGCGCCACGATCCCCAGCGGCTTGGTCAGGTGCTGATCAACCTGATCGGCAACGCCCTCAAGTTCACCCCGCGTGGCGGTGCCGTCCAGGTGACCCTCGTCCCGCACCGTCGCGGAGCCCGAATCCAGGTAATCGACACGGGCGTTGGAATCGGCGCGAACGAGCTGCCCCACGTCTTCGAGCGCTTCTATCGCGGGTCGCGGGCCAACGAAGCGCGCGGCAGCGGCAGCGGCCTGGGCCTGGCGATCGTCCGCTCGATCGTGGAGATGCACAACGGCCGGGTCATGGTCGAGAGCCGCGTCGGGTCGGGGACCACCTTCACGGTCACGCTGCCTGCGGATCCCCGCACGGCCGTCGAGAGCGCGACGGGCGGCGCGGGCGCCACAGCGACCGCCACTTCCACGGCCCCGGCGCCGGCCGCGTCCACGACCACTGCCGCAGCCACCGCCGCAGCCACGGCCACGCCCGCTTCCACAAAGCCGGCCGTCCCGCCCGGCCCGGCCAAGTAGCCCGCCGGCCTGTCTTTGGCGTTGGCCGCGCGGTGCGGTAACCGTGCCGTGCGGTAGCCGAACCGACTCGGTGGCGGATTCTTCACCGTCCCCCGGCTCGAACCGCAACGACGCAATCGTCAAGCTGTCGCAGCCACAGATTGCGAGCATGCTCGCCAGCAGCGCGATCGGCCCTTTGTGAATAGCATTCGCGACTGCGACCACTCGTAGCCCAGAAAGCCGGCCCAATGTCCGACCCACGCCCCCAGGCTGAGCTGCCGGGAGCTGCGTCACCGGAGACCCAGAGTTACGAACCGCTGCCTGCCCAGCGTCCTCACTGGCGGGCGGCCATCGACGGAGGATCGGTCAGCGGCGCCGAGTCGGTCACGCCGGAACGCTGGTTCGAGCCACCTCCGGCGCCTCCCGCTGAACCGCCGGATGCGGTTCCGGGAGAGTCCGGGTCAGGCGGTCGGGGCCTCGTCGCCGTCCTGCTGATCACTTCGCTGATCGGCGCGGTGCTGGGCGCCACCGGTACGTACGCCGCTCTCCGGGCGTCGGGCGCGATCGACGGCCGGCAGGCGGCGCCGACGGGTGTCACCGGCCAGAGAGTCACGGTCGAGTCCGATTCGTCGACCGTCATCGCCGCCGTAGGTCAGGTCAGTCCCGCGGTGGTGCAGATCGTGGCCAACGACGGCGCCGGCACCACGCTCGTGGGCTCCGGGATCATCTACGACGTACGCGGCTGGATCCTGACCAACAAGCACGTCATCGTCGGCGCCAAGACCATCACCATCCGACTCCCGGACGACCGCCGTGTCGCCGGCACGACCTACGGCGTGGACACCCTGACGGACCTGGCGATCGTCAAGATCGATGGTGTCTTCGATCTCGTGGCTGCGCCCATGGGCGACTCGTCCACGCTGCAGGTGGGCCAGTTGGCGATCGCCATCGGCAGCCCGAGCGGGCTCGCCTACCCGAACAGCGCTTCGGAGGGGATCATCTCGGCCCTGGGACGCGACGTCACGGTCCCCGGCGACACAACCACCACGCCGGACGTGACGACGGACCTGCACGGCCTGATTCAGACCGACGCGGCCATCAACCCCGGCAACAGCGGCGGCCCGCTCATCGATGCGTCCGGTCGGGTCATAGGCATCACGACCGCGTCGGCCCAACTCGCGACAGGGATCGGCTTCGCCATCCCCGTCAACATCGCCAGGCCGATCATGCAGCAGGCTCTTGCGGGCGAGAAGCTGGCGCGACCCTTCATCGGAGTCTCATACGTTCTCGTGGACCGCGGCCTGGCAGCCGACATGAGCCTGCCCGTGAACAGCGGCGCATGGGTCCACAAGGAGGACTCGTCCGGCAACTCCATCGAGGCGGTGGACCCCGGAAGCCCCGGCGAGAAGGCCGGCATCAAGACCGGCGACATCATCACCAGCGTCGAGGGCCAGACGATCGACGCATTCCACAGGCTCGAGGACGTGCTGGTGCAGTACGCCCCCGGTCGAACGATCAGCCTGCAGGTATACCGGGGCGGCGGCACCGTCACGCTTCAAGTCACGCTGGGAACTCGGCCGGATACCGCGAGCTAGTCGCGTCCTCTCGGCGCGCGGCGGGTGATCTCGACCGAAGCGTGGTCGAGCTCGCCGGGGAGCGGGACGTCCGGCTTGCGGACTCGAACGACCACCTCCTCCACGCCGCTGTCTTCCGAGCCCTCCAGAACCTTCTCGGCAATGGCCTCGGCGAGAGTCTCGATCAGCTGGCGGCTTGGCCCTTCGACCACGGAGCGGCAGATCTCGAAGATGCCGCGATAGTCGACCGTCTTGTCGAGGTCGTCTGTGAGGCCGGCCGGCCGCAGGTCGAGATGGAGTTCGACGTCCACCTCGAACGGCTGGGCCATCTCCCTTTCGCCGGCCGAGACTCCATGCCGGCCCTGGAACCGCATGTTCGTGAGGGCGATTACGTCGCTCATTCCAGTACTCCTCGGATCACGGCGTCGGAGATGCGCGCGGCCCTGACGTTGGCCCGAACATCGTGGACCCGAACGATGTCCGCCCCGGCCGCGATGCCGAGCGCGGTCGTCGCGAGCGTCGCCTCGAGGCGGTCCTCGAGCGGAGCGCCTCCCAGGGCGAAGCCCAGCGTGGACTTGCGTGACGTGCCGAGCAGGATGGGCTGACCCAGAACGTGCAGCGCCGACAGCTCTCGCAGGACGAGCAGGTTGTGTTTCGGCGTCTTCCCGAATCCGAAGCCCGGGTCGACGATGAGGTTCTCACGCGGAACGCCCGCGGTCATTGCCCGATCCAGAGCCGCTCGCAGGTCGGCGAGGACTTCGGCGACCAGATCGCCGTACACGGCCATGACTCGGTTGTGCATGAGGATCAGCGGCACACGTCGCGTGGCGGCGAGGCGGGCCATCGCGTCGTCCGACTCGACGCCCCAGACGTCGTTGATCAGGACCGCGCCGGCGTCGATGGCGGCCGCCGCGACCGCCGGCTTGGTCGTGTCGACGCTGATCGGGAGGTCCGGCAGGGCGGCGTGGATCGCCGCGACGGCGGGGATCACGCGCCCCAGTTCCTCCTCTTCGGGGACGGGCTCGTGCCCCGGCCGCGTGGACTCCCCTCCGACGTCGACGATGTCCGCTCCTTCATCCGCCATCCGACGAGCCTGTGCCACCGCGACTTGCAGGGCCGCACCGTGGCTGCCCGCGACGGTCGCGAGGAGTCCATCTCCGGAGAACGAGTCCGGGGTGACGTTCACGATGCCCATCACGAAGGTCCGGCTGCCCCATTCGAAGAGACGTCCGCCGATGCGGGTGGGCGCGATGGTGTGTCTCATGTCTCTCACGGAATGCTCTCCCGTTTGAACGGCGGGGGATCGGGCTGCAGGCTTGGATCGGGCAGGAGAAGGGCTCGAGCCAGCCCAACCAGGTACAGCGAGCCCGCCACGATCACCGGGCCGCCCCGGCCGCCCCGGCCGCCGCCCCGGCCGTCACTCGAGCCGGCGCCCCGGCCGCCGCCTCCGCCAAGGGCCGCGTCGAGCGCGTCCGCCGGCTCCGCGATCGTCTCAGCCGATAGCCCAGTCGCCCTCGTCCATCGGGCCGCAAGCTGTTCCGGCGGAAGCGCCCGCTCCACGTCCGGTGCCGTGGCGATGACTCGGGCCCCGGCCAGGTAAGCGGATCCGGCCAGTGCCCGTGAGACTCCCTCCACGTCCTTGTCGGCCATGACGGCCAGCACCAGCGTGGGCCGGCCGGACCCCAGGAAAGGGGCCATGTCGTCGAGCGCTTGCGCGAGGCTGGCCGCACCGGCCGGATTGTGAGCGCCGTCGAGCAGGACCTCTCGCCCGGCGACCTCCACCAGCTCCAGCCGCCCCGGCCAGCGCACGGCTGCGTAGCCGGCCCGGCGTTGTTCCGCGTTCACGCGAGCTATCCCAGCCGCCTCCAGGGCGTCCAGCGTGGCATCGGCGACGGCCACGTTAGCCGCCTGATGGCGGCCGCGGAGTCCGACCCGTACCCGTCCCAGCCGCCCCAACTCCACTTCGATACCGTCACGGTCGAATCCGCGAAGCGGCGCCGGCGGCGCCACGACCAGAGGAGCCCCCACCCGCCGGCTCCTGCGCTCGACGATTCCCAGCGCCGGATCCCGGGCCCCAGTAACCGCCAGGTCGCCGCGCATGATGATGGCCGCCTTCTCGCGAGCGATCGCCTCGACTGTGAGGCCCAGCCGGTCTGTATGATCGAGCGAGACGTTCGTGACTACGGCCACGCCACCGTCCCAGGCATGGGTGGCGTCCAGCCTGCCGCCCAGCCCAACCTCGACGACCGCCAGATCAACCCCGGATTCGGCGAACCAGCGGAACGCGATGGCGGTCAGCAGCTCGAATTCGGTCGGCTCCCCGTGCCGGCGGGCCACCCGATCCGCGACGGCCAGCACTTCGCCGGTGACCGTCGCGAACGTCTCCGGATCCACCGGCTCGCCGTCGATCTGGAGCCGCTCGCGGTAGGTGACGAGATGCGGTTTGGGCGTCTCACCGATCCGGTAGCCGGCGGCCCGGAGAGCGGCGCCCGTCAAAGCCAGGACGCTGCCCTTGCCGTTCGTCCCCGCGATCAAGGCGCCGCGGAAGGACCGCTCTGGATGACCGAGCTCGGCGAGGAGGGCGCGCGTCCGGGAGAGTCCAAGATGGATGCCGAACCGACCCCTGGACTCGAGTGCCTCTAGGGCCTCGGGATAGCTCAGCCGGGCCGGGCTCAATCCTTGGTCAGGTCGTCTTCGTAGAAGACGCACTGGTTGAACCTCGGCGTCAGGCAGACGTCGTTGACGAAGCCTTGCTCGAGGTGAACCCCGCCTCGGAGCTGACAGCGCGACACGTTCTGCTCCTGCCGTATCAGGGCCTTGAGCAGGTGCGGTGCCTGAATCGGGATCGCGCCGCGGCTGCCCGTCACGAAGAAATGAGGGCAGACGTTGCGGCGCAGGCTCGGCAGTCCAAAAGTGCCCCGGCCCGCAGGGAGGCCCGGGTAGCGCCGCGGCTGACCGGTCTCGGCATGGGTGAAGGTCGGCAGGCGCGGGCCGGGCCGAGTCGCAACTCGCCCCTCCGGCAGTCGCTGCGGTAGCCTCGGGTCGGGTCGGCCGGGTGTCATCGGGCCGATCGGACCCGGAAGGCCGGGCGCGCGGCGCGCGTCTCCGCTATCGAGGATACGGGGCCGATCGGGCTTCGAATCGCGGGCCTGCACTGTCGCCTCGAACCTGGGCGAACGCTTCCGGACGCTCGCTCTCTGCAGCAGAGTACATCGTTCCGCCCTCCGCGGGTATGTTCGCCGCGTAACGGCGGAGCGTCCTACTTGGGAGTAGTCGGCTGGGCTCGGGTGGACCCGAACGATCCATCTCGTGGCCCGGTCTTCACGGATGCGACAATACCGGACATGCCGATGCGAGAACGACGAGCCGCGCACGTTCGACCCAGGCCCCCGTCGAGCGACCGGCTTCGAACGGACACGATCCGAACGGACGCCCCGCCTCGTGGCGCCCTCAGGCGGTACGGTCCGGATCGGTCCGGCCGCGGGACTCGCCTGCCGACGCTCCTCGCCATCGTCGGTGGATGCATCGTCGTCGGCTTCTTCGCCGTGAAGGTCGGCTCCGGGCTCGTCACGGACGTCACGTCGGCGTTCAGCAGCGCCATGGCGCACCTTTCGTCCCAGGCCCCGGCAACGCTCGCGCCCTCGGGGGCTACTCTCGACACCCCGGTGCTCGACCCACCGGACAACAACGGCTACGTGAGTCAGACGCCCACGCCGATCCAGGGCACCGCCCCGGGAGGAGCGCTTGGCAAGACCGGTTACTCCGTCGTCGTTTACCGCGTGGGCAAGGACGGCGCCAGGCAGGAGGTAGCCAAGGTCGCCCTCTCGACGACACGATTCGTGACGCCCCCCATCGCGCTGAACGAGGGCAACAACGTCTTCGTCGCCACGCTGGAGACCCCGGCTGGGGAAGGCCAGGCGTCACCGCAGGTCACATACATCCTCGACACCACTCCTCCGCCGATCACCGTTACGTCGCCAGCCCAGAATGCCCAGCTTTCGGCCGGTTCCGTCGACGTCACCGGCAAGACCGATGCCGGAGTCACCGTCACGATCCGCAACCGCCAGGCTCCCGGAGGCGCCCAGAGCAACCAGACCGCAGGCACGGACGGCAGGTTCAAGCTGACCGTCCCGGTGGTCGCCGGGCCGAACACGATCGATCTGACCGCGACGGACCAGGCCGGCAACACGACCAACAGCTCGATCGTGGTCAACCGCTACTACGGCCAGCTGGCCGCTCACCTGACAGCGACTCCGAGCAAGTTCGCCGCAGCCTCGCAGACCACCGTCTCGGTGGCCATCCACGCCACGTCGGCAAACGGCGGCCCGTTGGCCAACGCGAAGGTGACGTTCACCGTCCAGATCCAGGGCCTCGGCCCGATCGACTCGCCCGAGCTCACGACCGACGCGACCGGCGTGGCGACCTGGCAGGTGCCCGTCTCCGGCGGGGCGCCCGGAAGCGGGCGGGCGAGCGTCCTGGTGACGTCGCCGGCCGGAGACGAGGTCAGGGAGACGACCCCGATCACGACCACCTGAGTCGGGGTGCGGGACGCGGCCGGCGCTGCGAGCGATGCGCTGGCCCGGGGTCGCGATGGCAGCTACAATCAAGACATGGCCAGCTGGCGCTGCCCCCACTGCGGAGCGCCGCAGCCCGAAACGGCGCGGTGCTGGGTTTGTAGTCGCTCAACGACCTCGTGCGCGAGCTGCCGCCACTTCCGCAAGGGCGTCACCATCCGGCTCGGGTACTGCGGCCTGGACAAGCGACGCAGCCCGCTCACCGGGGATGAGGAGCGTGCCTGCTGGGAGCGATCCGCGTCCGAAACGTTCGATGGTGTCGCACCCGCCGAAGTCCACCCGGCCGCCGGCCTCAACCTGTGGGGGGCGCGACCGGTCCAGATGACAGAGGATCCGACGGTCCGGGCCACGGGTATGTGGAGGGAGTTCGACTGGCCGTCGCGCGACCAACCGGCCCGAACCTCGCACGGACGTTCGATTCGATCGCGACCGTGGGGGCGCGTTCCTGGACAGACGGAGCCCGCCGGCCGGCTCGCCGGGCTCAGGTCGAAGGCGAGGGGCTGGGGCTAGAGACCCTAGGTAGGGGACGCAGTCGGCGTGGGGGCGGGTGTCGGAGCCGGTGTCGGGGCCGGTGTCGGCGTTGGCGTCGGCGTTGGCGTCGGCGTTGGCGTGGGAGTTGGCGTGGGAGTTGGCGTGGGAGTCGGAGTTGGAGTCGGAGTCGGGGCGGGCCCCTTCGAAACGATGTAGTCGACCGTCGTGTTCTTCTGAACCTGGGTCAAGGCTCGCGGGTTGGTGCTGATGACCTGGCCGGACGGGATCGAGGGGTCGTATTGGTCGGTGCGGACGCCGGCCTGGAGTCCGGCCGTGGCCAGGGCCGCGCGGGCGTCGCTCTCGGTCATTCCGGCCACGTTCGGGACGGCGACCGTCGCCTGACCTTGCAGGATGGTGATGTTGATCGTATCGCCGCGATGCATCGCGCTGCTGGCGGCCGGGTCCTGCGCCACCACGGTGCCGTCGGCCTGAGTAGTGTCATTGGCCTTGAATGTGAGGGCAAGACTGAGGCCGCGTTGCTGCGCATCCACCTTGGCCTGGGTGTACGACTCGCTGACCAGGTTGGGCGCGTATACCACGTCGCCACCCTTGCCGGAGAAGAGCAGCACCACGATCAGGCCGATGATCACGATCAGCAGGATCGCCAGGATTGCCGCGACCCAGGCCCACGGGCTGGCGCCGGACGGTTCGGGCTCCTCGTCAGTTTCCGGCGGCAGCGTCCTGCGAGCCGGCCGGCGAGCCGGCTCCGGGGCGTATCCGTTCGTCTGGTCGACTCCCGCCTCATAGTTGTCGTACGGGCTGGGTCCCGTAGCGTAGGCATCCGGCGAGTAGATCACGCGGCTGGTCGCCGGCTGGGGAACGATTGGGCCGGCGCCGGCGAAGCCCGCGGCTCCGAGTCCTCCTGCCGCCGAAACGGGGAGGCCGCCCGCCGGGGCAGGGGCCGCCGGGGCAGGGGCCGCCGGGGCAGCCGGGGCGGGTGCAGCAGTGTCGGCGTCATCCTCGTCGATGAAGCGCTCCAGGGCCTCGGCCATCGAGGCCGCCGAGTCGTAGCGATCCTCGGGCGCGGCCGCGAGCGCTTTCAGCGCGATCTCGTCCAGGGCGGCGGGTATGCCCGCTCGCAGCGCCGACGGTCGGGGTGGAGGACCAGCGCGGCGGGCCAGGGCGATCGCCGCGGGCGTCTCTCCTTCCCACGGCACACGCCCGGTGAGCATCTGGAAGAACAGGCGGCCCAGATCATCCACGTCGCGGGACTCGCTCGACGCGACCCGTGGGGCCGTGGACGTGCCGCCCTCGGGGGACTCAGCCTCCTCGTCGATCGCCTCCTTGACGTTCAAGGCGCTGTCGGTGACGGCTGCTTTAGCTCGTGCGATGCCAAAGTCGGTGACCTTGACGTGGCCGTCACGCATGACCATGACATTGCGGGCCGTGAGATCGCCGTGGACGATCCCGTGGTCGTGGGCGACAGCCAGGGCCCGCGCGATCTCCGCCGCGGCGCGTGCCGCCCTGCGCGGAGGAACGGGTCCATTTCGTTCCAGCAACGTTGCCAGGTCGGCCCCGTCCACGTACTCCATGATCACGTACGTGCCGGATGCGTCCGTGCCGGAGTCGTAGATGGCGACGACGTTCTCGTCGCTGAGGGCCGCGGCCGCGCGCGTCTGCCAGCGGAACTCCGAGAGGAAGTCGGGGTCGTCGGACAGCTCCGGCCGGAGCAGCTTTACCGCAACGTCTCGGTCCAGCTGGACATCCGCTGCCCGGTAGACCGTCGCCACGGTACCCTCTCCGAGCAACTCGACGAGCCGGTAACGGCCCCCGATCATGCGTCCGATCTCGGCCACGAATGGTCCTCTTCGGGCCGGCGCGGGTGCGCCGACGCTGGATGGGACTTGCCCCTCGTTCGTGAAGCCGCCGACTTCGCTCGGTCGGTCAGTTCAAGTCGAGCGTTCGCAAGTACTTCTGGAACTCGCCCCCGATGTCCTGTCTCTGGAGCGCCAGCTCTACCGACGCTTTGAGCCAACCCATCGTGGTGCCGGCATCGTAGCGCACGCCTTCGAAAGCGTACCCGTAGACGTCCTGTTCCTTCATCAGAGCTTGGATGGCGTCGGTGAGCTGGATCTCGCCACCGGCCCCACGCTGCGTCTGCTCGAGCTTGTCGAAGATCTTGGGAGTCAGGATGTAGCGCCCGATGATCGCCAGGTCGGACGGAGCCTGAGCCGGATCGGGCTTCTCGACCAGACCTGAGACCTTGTAGAGCCGGGGATCCTCGTCGGGTCCGGCGGGCTCACCGGCGATGATGCCGTAGCGACAGGTGTCCTCGTGCGGCACCTCCGTCACGGCCACCACGGAGCAGTGGGTCCGCTGATAGGCCTCGATGAGCTGGCCGATGCACGGCCGCTCGCCCACCACGACGTCGTCCGAAAGGATCACCGCGAACGGCTCGTGGCCGATCAGCTCCTTGGCGACGAGCACGGCATGGCCCAGGCCGAGCTGCTCCTTCTGACGGACGTAAGAGATCTGGGCCAGGTCCGAGATGGCCCTGATCTGGCGCAGCATGTCGATGTCGCCGCGAGCCTCGAGCAGCTGCTCGAGTTCGAGATTCAGGTCGAAATGGTCCTCGATGGCCCGCTTCTGGCTGCTGGTGATGATGATGACCTGCTCGATGCCGGCCTCGACCGCTTCTTCGACGGCGTACTGGATGACGGGCTTGTCGACCAGCGGCAGCATCTCCTTGGGCTGAGCCTTGGTGGCCGGGAGAAAGCGGGTTCCCCAACCCGCGGCCGGAAAGACCGCCTTCCTTACTCGCATCTGCCCTCAGCTTCGGTCGGCCACCAGCGTGGCCGGCTCCACAAACTCGTGGTTATCGCGGTGGATGCCGTCGCACAGCCCAAGGCGACGTGGTTCCGTTGGAAGCCAGACCGGCCTCAGGATCTCTCGGACCTGGGAACGCCGGCAGAAGAGGGCGCCGCGCGTGGCCATCCAGGCCAGCACGTGGCTCGGATCGCTGTGGAACTCGAACGGGCCTGGATTGAGGCCGGCCGATTCCGTCCACGAGACGGGAGCCTCGGGGGCTACCGCGTCCAGGATGCTGACCCGCCAGGGCCTTCCCTCGATGACCCCGCCGCAGCCGGCGCAGCGGACGGCGACGTTGTCGGTGACGATCGTGTTGATCCGGACGCCGTACAGTTCCATCGCGGCCGGATCGTAGCAGGTCGCCGGAAGTCAGGAGCGAAGGTCAGGTCCGTGGACGGATTCGACGATGAGGTTTCGCCCGCCGAGGCGGCCCGGGAAAAGCGCCGCGATCGCGATGCCGACGCTCAGGCCCGAACAGGCATGCGCACGGGCCTGGCCAAGCAGTTCAAGCAGGTCCTCGACACGCAGGTCAAGAGAGCTCGGGAACCCGAGCGGCACTCTGGGGATCGGCACGAGCCCGGCGACGCCGCGGAAGGCGCGCCCCGAAGCCCCCGCCGGTCCCGCGCGGCCGACTAGCTGCCGAATGTGAATGCGTAGGCGCGGACGCCGGCGCCGCTGAAAGTGATGGTGACCGTCGCGCGGGCAGCGGCTGAGAGATGGACGAGGTGGTACAGCCGGGCGGATCCGACCGCCAGGGAGCCGTCGGCCGCCACGTCCTCGGTGCCTCCGCCGCTCGGAGCACCGGTGACCGATACGGTGGCCGGCACGGGCGAGTCGGCAGCCAGCACCAGATAGACGTCGCGCGCGAAGAACGACAGCTCGATCTGGTCGCCGGCGGCGCTCGCCAGCGCGTACTCCGGCTGGAAGTCGAACGTCCCGCGAACGGCGAAGCCGTCCTTCGGCAGAGAGCCAGGGAATGTGTAGGGCTTCGGGCCTGCGGTCGCGGACTCGGGCGAGGCGAACTGCTGTGCCCGCGAGGTTCCCAGGTAGGTCTCGAGGGTCTGGCTCTGCGTGATCGGCGGCGTTGGGGCCGAGGTCGCGGCCACGGGGAGCGCGGAGGGAGCCGCACCCGCGGCCGCCAGCAGGGCGCGGATGTCGTTCTCGGTCTGGACGTAGTCGCCCTCGCCGTAGTGGGCGTTCCGCAGCTGGCCCGTGGCGTCGATCAGGTAGTCGGCCGGCCAGTACTCGTTGGTGTAGGCATTCCACGTCGCGAACTCGTTGTCCTGAGCCACCGGGTACGTGATCCCGAAACGGGTGATGGCGGCCGCAACGTTGCCGGTGTCGTGCTCGAACGCGAACTCGGGGCTGTGCACGCCCACGACCACCAGGCCCTCGGCGGCGTACTTCTGATACCAGCTCTCGACGTAGGGCAGGGTGCGGATGCAGTTGACGCACGAGTAGGTCCAGAAGTCGACCAGGACCACCTTGCCACGCAGGCCGGCCATGGTCAGCGGCTTCGAATTGAGCCAGTTGTCGATGCCGGCGAATTCGGGTGCGGACCCGAGGTCGGGCAGGCCGGAGGCATCGGTCGAAGCCCCTCCTGCGGAGGTGGACCCGCCCCGTGACCCTACGCCCAGGTCGTTCAGGGCAGATTGCACCTGCTGGGTTCGCTCGAGAGTCTGGAGCGTGCCGGTCCAGTCGGGCAGGGCGCTGGTCAGGTCCGCCGAGATGGCCGTGTCCGCTCCCACGGCCATCAGGCCGGCCGTGACTAGCACGAGAGCGCCAAGGGCTCGGCCGGCCCAGGGCGAGGCCGAGCGGAGCTTCAGTCGCGCCAGGGCGGTCCGTCCGCCCAGCGCGATTGCCAGCAGAGGAAGGCCGGCGCCGAGGGCATAGGCGACGACGAGAGCCACGGTCGCGGCCGATCCGGGTGCGGTCACGGCCAGGCTGGTCACGGCACCCAGGATCGGCCCGGCGCAGGGGGTCCAGACGAGACCCAGCCCAACGCCGGTCACCAGGCCGCCGGCGAGGCCGGGGTGGGCCATCCGGGCCCCCAGGGCCGGGATTCGCGCGGTCGCCCGCTCGTACGCCGCCGACAGGGCCGGCAGCAGCAGGGTCAGCCCAAAGACGGCCACGATCGCGATAGCGACGTCCCGAAGGAGCGAGCTGGGGATGTGGAGGGCGTCGATGATCTGGACGCTGGCGAGGGTGAAGAACGAGAAGCTGGCGATCAGTCCGGCGATGACCAGGTACGGCCGCCGTCGGTCGCCGCCGGCGCCGGCTGCCAGGACGATGGGCAGCACCGGCAGAACGCACGGGGAGACGGCGGTCACAACGCCGGCAACGAAGGCAACGATCAGCAACAGGATCACGATCTCTGTCTTAGCAGCAGCCAGCCCATCCGGCGCGGGCGGCCTCGGAACGACCCATCGGCCGCGACAGCTGGGCCTGCCCCGCGAAGCGCGCGTGCCGGACGCTCAAGTGCGATGCGCCCTATTAGTCGCGGGAGGCAACAACGTACTCAAACACAACGTCCGGCATGGATCGTTTGATGAGAAACCTCTTGCGGCCGGCCTGCGGTTGAGTACTCTACGTCGCAAGGCTTTCGGCCGGTCCACCGACCGGTTTCGAGCTGGCCGCCCGTGGGATGCACCGGCGCCCGCGGACGGAGCCCTGTTCAAGGGAGACGGGGCCAATCCTCGTAACGTCGGGAGTGAGTGGAGGATCGGGCGTATGAAGCCCAGACCGCTAGCATTCATCGCTATCGTGGCGCTCGTGGCAGCCGCCTGCGGCTCGTCTTCGGGCACCCAAGGGCCCAAGGCCGTCAAGATCGGCGTCGATCTCCCGCTCTCGGGCGGCGAGCTCCCGAACGGCGATCCGACGATCAAGGGCGTTGAACTCGCCATCGATCAGAACCCCGTGGCCGGGTATACGGTCACTATCAACAAACAAGACGACGCCGTAAACGGTATCCACAACCCGAACCAGGGCGCGACCAACATCCAAACCCTGATCGGTGACTCCAGCGTCTTCGCAGTCGTCGGCCCCTTCAACTCGAACGTGGCCCAGGCTGAGATTCCGAAGAGCAACTCGGCCGGACTGATCCAATGCAGCCCTGCCAATACGAACCCCGGCCTTACCAAGGGCACCACGGGCGCCGACCTTCGCAAGTCAAACCCCACGAAGATCGCGTATGTCCGCGTAGCTACCACCGATGACATTCAGGGCCAGGCCGGCGCCGACATCGCCTACACAGTCGCCGGTGCGAAGAGCGCCTACGTCGTCGACGACACCGAGACCTACGGCAAGGGCCTGGCCGATGTCTTCGCCACGGAATTTGCCAAGCTCGGCGGCACCGTGGTCGGCCACGATGGCGTCGGCGCGAACCAGCAGTCCGACTTCACGGCTCTGCTCACGGCCGCCAAGGCCAAGAACCCGGCCTTCGTCTACTTCGGCGGAGTGACCGCCACCGGTGGCGGGCTGCTGCGCAAGCAGATGGTCGACGTCGGCATGGGCAGCATTCCGTTCGGCGGCGGCGATGGCATCAGCGACGGCTCGGCCGCAACGGCCAGCTCGTTCCTGAACGTGGCCGGCCCGCAGGGCGACGTGAACAGCTACATGACTGTCGCCGCTATCCACGACATCCCGAACGCGGCGAAGTTCGCCTCCGATTACAAGGCTAAGTACGGCACCGAGCCGGGTGCCTACAGCGCCTCGGGCTATGCCTGCGCGCAGATCTACCTGCAGGCCCTGGCCAAGGTCGGCAGCGACCGTGAGGCGGTCCGCAACTACGTGACCACCACTGCCAACGTATTCCCCACCGTGCTCGGCAATGTCTCGTTCGATGCGAACGGCGACACGACCCAGCACATCATCAGCTACTACAAGTACGACGACGCCACGAAAGACTGGAAGTACTTCGAGCAGAAGGACTTCACGTCCGGAGTGACGACGACAGCCGCTCCGTAGGCGGCGATCAGGAACTCGACCAAAACAGGGGGCCGGTGCAATATCCGGCCCCCTTTGACAGCGTGAGCAGGCCAGGTCACAGCCCACCGGGAGGCACGTGGACGCCGGGATTCTGACCCAACAGGCTTTCAATGCCCTGACGATCGGCGCGATGTACGCGCTGATCGCACTCGGCTACACGATGGTCTACGGCATCATCGAGCTGATCAACTTCGCTCACGGCGACGTCTTCATGGTCGGCTCGTTCGTGACGCTGTGGCTGCTGTCCACCTTCGGAGTCCAGGGGGCGATCAACGACCCGCCCAGGCTCACGATCATGCTCATCGTGATGTTCGCGTTCACGATGACCGTGATGGGCCTCGTCGGCGTCGTCATCGAGCGCTTCGCCTACCGGCCGCTCAGGAATGCGCCCCGCCTGGCACCTTTGATCACCGCCATCGGCGTGAGCTTCATTCTCCAGAACA
Source organism: Chloroflexota bacterium (assembly GCA_003158295.1). Taxonomy (GTDB): domain Bacteria; phylum Chloroflexota; class Limnocylindria; order Limnocylindrales; family CSP1-4; genus Fen-1039. The sequence continues at coordinate 36,933 of PMIP01000076.1, forward strand.
TCATCCAGGTGACGTTCAGCAACTCGCCGGTAAACGTGCCGCGGGTCATCGAACCTCAAGCCGGCGCCACCGTCCAGCTGCCTCAGTTCGCGGTAGCCAATTTCCAGGTCACAGCGTCCCCAGTGACGTTCGCCTACTCCCACATATTCATCATCGTGCTCGCGGTATCCCTGATGGTGGCTCTTCAGCTGTTCGTGGGGCGGACGCGCCTCGGCCGGGCCATGCGATCCACGGCCATCGATCGCGAGGCCGCGCAGCTGATGGGCGTCGACATCAACACCACGATCGCGCTGACGTTCTTCATCGGCTCCGCCCTGGCCGGGGCCGCAGGCGTTGCGTGGGCTCTGAACTACGGCACGACCAAGTTCGACATTGGTTTCCAGGCCGGACTCAAGTCCTTCACGGCCGCCGTTCTGGGCGGCATCGGCAACACCACGGGCGCCGCCCTGGGCGGCTTCTTGATCGCCTTCATAGAGGTATTCAGCTCGCAGCTCGGCTATAGCCGCTGGAGCGAGGCGATCGTGTTCTCCATCCTGATCCTGGTGCTGGTCTTCAGGCCTACCGGCCTATTGGGCCAGCGACTTGCGGAACGAGCATGAGCCCGCGCAGGTCGATCTCGTCCGCCATCGGGAACTCACCCGTGGGCCGCGGATCGGGCCGCCTGCGCGCCGCGCTCCGACCCGCGACCTCCTCCGCCGGCCGCTACTTCGGCAAGCACCAATCGCTCTCTGTCCTGGTGGGAATGGCCGTGGCGACGGCGATCCTGCCGCTCGTTGTCCTCATTCCGCCCTTCAGCGGATTCGGTGGCCAGAACGATTTCGTGGACGGGTTCGCCTCGGCCGGCGTCTTCGTCCTGCTTGCCGTGGGCCTCAACGTGGTCGTCGGACTGGCCGGCCTGCTCGACCTGGGGTACGCCGCGTTCTTCGCCATAGGCGCGTACACCTACGCCTACGGGGCGTCCCCCTTCTCCGGCCTGGACGTTCCGTTCTGGCCGATGTTGCTGGTTGGGGCCGCAGTCGCGGCCATGGCCGGCCTGCTGCTCGGCGCCCCCACCTTGAGGCTGCGAGGAGACTATCTGGCCATCGTGACCCTCGGCTTTGGGGAGATCGTGCCGGTCGTGTTTCTCAACGCCGACAAGTACACGAACGGCACCAACGGCATCAGCGCCCTCTACCAGCCCGCACTCCCGGCTATCGGCGACTTCGGGTTCATCAACCCGTGGCCCTACTACATAACCGTGGCGGCGATCATTGCCGTTGCCATGATGCTGTTGTACCGGCTCGAGGACTCCCGCCTCGGCAGGGCCTGGATGGCCGTCCGCGAAGACGAGCTGGCAGCCGCCAGCATGGGCATCAACACCGTGACCACTAAGCTTCTCGCCTTCGCGATAGGCGCCTCGACCTCCGGCCTGGCAGGCGTCTTCTACGCGTCCAAGCTGGGCCTGGTCAGCCCGAGCCAGTTCGGCTTCACCATCAGCTTCACGGTTCTGGCCATGGTCGTTCTCGGCGGCATGGGGAACATCTGGGGCGTGGCCATCGGTGCCTTCGTCGTCTACGAGATCCAGAGCCAGGGCCTCAAGCAGCTGAACAACTTCGTCGCGAGCTCGGGCATCCCGCCGATCCACATCGGCTTTGTCAACGTGGACCTATCGGCCGTCAACTTCCTCGACTACCAGTTCCTCCTGTACGGACTGGCCCTGGTGGGGATGATGCTGCTGAGACCCGAAGGGCTCTTCCCGAGCCGCCGCCGCAAGCAGGAACTCCACGACGTCGACGACGCCGGAGCGTCTAACCAGGAACTGGTTGAAGCATGACCGAGCAGATCGCGCCTCCGGTGCTCCGGGCGGTCCGCCTGACCAAGGCCTTCGGTGGCCTGGTGGCGGTGAAGGACGTCGACTTCGAAGTCAAGGCCGGCTCGATCACGAGCCTCATCGGGCCCAATGGGGCCGGCAAGACGACCCTCTTCAACGTCGTCGCCGGTCTCTCCGACCCGACGGAGGGCTACGTCGAGTTTCTCGGCCAGAAGATGGTGGCCAGCCCGGAGCGAGGGTGGTTGGAGCCGATCCTGTGGGTTCTTCCGGCCGGGCTGGTATGGCTGCTCACCTACGGGTTGGGCCTCGCGGGCGTTGTGACGGCGGCCATCGAGGTTCTGATCCTGGTCGGGTTGGGTCTGCTGATCGCGACCCTTATCGTCGCCGTCATCCGGCCGGCCTGGTACACGAGGTTGCTGGTCGTTCTGGGGGTGTTCAAGAGCGCCCGACCCAACGACATGGTCCAGGCCGGCATTGGCCGGACGTTCCAGAACATCCGTCTCTTCGCCAACATGACCGCCTTGGAGAACGTCCTGGTCGGTATGCACGGCCAGCTCAAGGCGAGCCCACTGGACGCGGTGCTCCGAACTGGCAAGCAGCGGCGGGAAGAGGTCGCCTCGATAGAGGAGGCCCGGCGACTGCTGCAGTACGCCGGTCTTCGCAACCGCGACAACGAGCTGGCGCGCAACCTGCCCTACGGCGATCAACGCCGGCTCGAGATCGCCCGAGCTCTCGCCACCAAGCCCAAGCTGCTGCTGCTCGATGAGCCCACGGCGGGCATGAACCCATCGGAGACGGCCACGATGATGAAGCTCTTCAGCCGCATACGGACCGAGTTGAACCTTCCAATCCTGCTCATAGAGCACGACATGCGAGTGGTCATGGGCATCAGCGACTCGGTCACCGTCCTGGACCACGGCGAGAAGATCTCCGAAGGAACGCCGGACCAGGTCAGAGCCGATGCCCGCGTCATCGAGGCCTACCTGGGCAAGGGCGCCATATGAGGCTCATGCGCACGTTCCAGGCGCCGACGGCAGCCGCGACGAGTTCCTCCCCTTCCACGCCTGTGGCAACTGCGCTGCTGGAGCTTCACGACGTGGTGGCTTCATACGGCGCCATCCAGGCCCTGCGCGGAATCTCGCTGGAGGTGCACAGAGGGGAGATCGTGACCATGCTGGGCGGCAACGGCGCCGGCAAGTCGACGATTCTCCGAACCATCAGCGGCCTCATGCACCCGCGTTCCGGCAGAGTCGAATTCGACGGCCACGACATCACCGCGGTACCGGCCCACAAGCTGGTTCGACTCGGCATCGGCCACGCTCCGGAGGGCCGGCGCATCTTCAATCGTCTGACGGTCCTCGAGAACCTTCAGATGGGGGCCTACTCCCGGCATGACAAAGCCGAGATCGCCTCTGATTACGATCGCGTCTTCGGCCTTTTCCCCAGGCTGCAGGAGCGCCACAGCCAGTCGGCAGGCACGCTGTCGGGCGGCGAGCAGCAGATGCTCGCGATCGGCAGGGCCTTGATGGGCCGGCCCAAGCTGCTGCTCCTCGATGAGCCGTCGATGGGCCTCGCCCCGGTCCTCGTCGAGCAGATCTTCCGCATCATCCGCGACATCAACGCCCAGGGGACCACGATCTTGCTGGTCGAGCAGAACGCCCAGATGGCGCTCCAGGTGGCCGGTCGCGGCTACATCCTCCAGACGGGCAAGATCGTCCTGGCCGATACCGCAGCCGCGCTGGCTCAGAACGAGCAGGTAAAGATCGCCTACCTGGGCGGCTAGCGCGGCGCCGTCTGGCGTGTGACCGGCCGCCGGCTAGAAGACCGCGGCACCCGGCGGGACATCCGATTCCGGCGTCAGGTAGATGATCTCGCGCTCCGAGTTCTCGACGCCCAGCACGAGCACCTCCGAAACCTCCGGGCCCATCCGCTTCGGGGCGAAGTTGACGACGCCGATCACGAGGCGGCCCACCAGGGCTTCAGCCGGGTAGTTCCTGTAGGCGCCGCACGACCGCTTGATGCCGACGTCTGGACCGAAGTCGATCGTCAGTCTGTAGGTGGGCTTGCGCGTCAGGGCTACCTCCGCGCTCATCACGCGGCCGACCCTGATGTCCAGCTCGTCGAATGATTCGAAGAGTGCGGTCTTCTTCAACCCGGTCTCCTCTCGCAGGTGCGTGCCCTTCGAGGCCTGTGGGCGAGACCTTCAGGCCTCGTCGGACGCGGCTCCACTACAGCTTGGTCGTCATTAGTGCTACGGCGTGAGCCGCGGGGAGGCCGAGTTTCTCGTCGCCCGAGATGGCGATGGACGCCTGAACCTCGTCGACCGTGACAAGCCGCGTCCAGAGCCGCCAGACCAAGTCCGGGCCAAAGCGGACTTCGGTCGTGGCCGGCCGCCCATCGTCAGGGATGAGGCGCCAGCGCTCTTCGCCGCGCCTTAGCAGCCATCTGCCCCCTGCCGGGCCGTCGACCGCGACCGCTACGCGAGTGTCGAGAGGGGCTGGGATCGACTCGTAGGCGAGAGGGAGCGCCCTCATGAACGCGGCAAGGACCGGGTGAAGCCAGCGGCGCCCCAACAGCTCGGGCTTACCGAGGGCCTGCCGGATGTGCTGATGGTGGACCCATCGTTCGGTGTATTCGCGGGCGATGTCGAGCCAGTACGGGGAGGGGCCGGTACCCGTCCATGCAACCGCGACGCCCTCCGCCTCCATGTCGAGTCGGGCAAATGCAGCGTCGACTCGAGGCCCGGTGAAGGTCAGGAACTCGACGAGCAGCGAGGGCGCGATTCGTCTGGTCGTCCGAACCCAATCCTCGTTGGACTGCTCGATCAACTCGGCCAGCGCAAGGAAGCCGAGCTGCCCGGACCGGGCTTCGGAGCCCTCCAGCAGGCCGAGACGACCGATGTCATTTCCGAGCAGATGTAGGGCCACGTCGTGGATGTTCCAGCCGGGACACACCGTCGGCCGCGTCCAGTCCGAGCTCTTCAGACTGCCGAGGAGCCCCAGGAGCTTGGCTCGTTCTCCCGGCAGAAGCGGACGCACGTCTATTGGGGGCAGATCCCCGGCAACATCCCAACTTCTCACCATGGCGGAGATGATAGGCAGGACTCTTCTCTCGCGACTACCCGGAGCCGACCAGGCGGTCAGCGCAGTCGGAACGGCGCCCCATGCCCCGGAATGACGACATCCACACCAACACGGAGACGTTGGCGGTTGCGCTCCAATTCCGCTTGGTCGGCGGAGTACGGATCGACCTGCGGACTCCGATCCGACCTCCACCACAGGTGGGTGAACGCCTGCCGGCCTTCGGCCGTATCGGCGATCAGGCTTGCGTCCTGCGGCGAGTGACCGGGCGTAACCCAGATCGTCGTGTTCGGCGCGAGCTTGAAGCCCTCGCCGGAGTGTGGCTCCACGTGGTCGTCCCGGCGAACGGTCCGGAAATCGACGATCTCCGCCTGTCTGAAGAGGGCAATGTTGACGGTGTGGTCCAGATGGTGGTGCGAGACGAAGACGTGGGTCACGTCGTCCGGCGTGAGGCCGAGCCGCTCGATCGGGTCCAGGATCAACGATCGGCTCCGGACCATGCCCGGGTCCACGACGATGATGCGGTCGCCGTCGCGCACGAGACCCACGGTTCCGGCCACGGACGGCGAGTCGGCGTACCCGACGGTCAGGATGTCGACTCTCGCCAGAGCCTCCCCTTCTGCCACCCGATCCTCCTTCTGCGGCCGCGATACCTGACGCGGTTCCATTATCTCCGGTGCGGGCGGCTCCCGCGGCCTCCTCCCCCGGCCGACCGGTCGACCCATCGCGTCGAGCTCGCGGGCGCACGTCCCATCGGCAGGAAGAACGGCGGCCCACTACGCTGAGGCCGCCAACGGCAGATCCAGGTGGATGAGCGTCGGCCGCCCCTTCGGGCGGGGAAGGAGTCGGGATGTCAGGCGTCGAGATCGAAGCGGTGCTCGATGGAGCGCCCGAGTTCGTAGCCTCCGCGGTCGCGCATCTGTCGTCCTGTCTTGGGGAAACGCATCCGACTGTCGTGGCGGGGCGTCGGGTCATCGCCTCCCTCGAGGCGATCCCCAGAGGCGCGGTACTGGTGACCGAGGAAACGCTGTCCGCAGCGATCCATCGAGCGTGGCCCTACCGCCAGAAGACCACGTCGGGATTGTCGCTCTCCGCGGCCTCGATCCTCGCGGCGCTGCGGACCACGAAGGAGGCGGCGGGGCGATGACGTTCGTAGATCTCAGCCACACGATCGAAGACGGGATGGTCACCTATCCGGGTCTGCCGGCGCCCCGGATCTCGACCTACCTCAGCTTCGAGGCGTCACGGGCGAGCTACGGACCGCGGACCGAGTTCCAGATCGGGCGGATCGATCTGGTCGCGAACACGGGCACCTATGTCGATGCACCGGCGCACAGGTTCGCCGGCGCGCCCGACCTTGCCGGTCTGCCGCTCGAACGGCTTGCCGACCTGCCGATCTGCCTGGTGCGGCCGAGCCTCGGCCCGGACGAGCGCGCGATCGGACCCGAAGCGTTCGCGGGCCTCGAGCTGGCCGGCCGTGCCGTGCTCATCCAGACGGGCTGGGACCGGCACTGGAGGACGGACTCCTACCTGTGGGGAAACCCCTTCCTCACCGGGCCCGCAGCCGAGACGCTCGTGAGCGCCGGAGCCGCCCTGATCGGGATCGACTCGCTCAACGTGGACGACACCCGCGACCCGGCCCGGCCGGCTCACACCGCCATCCTCCGTGCCGGCATCCCGCTGGTCGAGCATCTCTGCCGTCTCGACGCCCTGCCACCGTCCGGTGGCTCCTTCTTCGCCGTGCCGGTCAAGGTTCAAGGCATGGCGACGTTCCCTGTCCGCGCCTTCGCGATCGTTCGCGAGTAGGACGTCAGGAATGGCGCTGTTCGCGGCCTCGATCCTCGCCGCGCCCCGGCCGATCGGCGACCTCACGGAATCCCGTCGGCGGGCCGGCTACGTCTGACTAACGAGGGCGCTCGTTCTGGGTTGAGTCCGCCGTCGATTCTCTCGCTCGGTAGGCGGCATCGAACCGGGCAACCTCATCGGCGATCGCCCGATCCCTCGATTGCCCGTCGTGCGGCAGGGTGCTGTAGACCACCTCCCGCGGAAGCCGCGACAGCCACGCCCACCACCCGACTTCCAGGAGATAGAAGAGCGCCAGCAAACCGATTAGGCCGGTCCGCTGAGGATCATTGCCAAGGAGGATCCACACTGCGGGAAGAACCTGGAGCAGGCCGAGCAATCCCAAGAGGAGGGCCCGAGCCTGCCGATCGCTCCTGCCGAGCGGGCGGGCCACGGGCTCAGGAGGGCCCCAGGTCAGTGGATTGAAGCGGAGTGCCCAGCCGATCCGGGGCACCGACTCAGACCGGACGCACAGGACGTCGACGACGGCCATCGCAGAGAGTCCGACGGACAGCCAGAGAGCGATAGCGAATGCGAAGGCCGCGGAAACAAGCGAGTCCACTTTCAGTCTCGATCAGCTTGTCGGCTACTCGTCGCGACTCGGTGGCCACGTCCCCATGACCTGGCGGAGAATCGCGAACTCGCCGACATGGTAAGCGTTGTGGTCGGCGACCAGGCGCACCTCTCGGAGGATGGTGTGCCCTGGAGTATTTGGAATCGTCCCCAGTAGATCGGTGGCGGGATCGGCCACGAGTTCTTGGAGCGCCGTGCGGTCGGTCCGGAAGCCCTCGACCGTGAGCGCGAACTGCTCCGGCGTCGCCGTGGCGTCGCGCGCCGGCCAGTACTCCTCCGGCCAGCTGGGCGCCAGGTACTCGCGGTTTCGGATGTAGTCGAGGATGTCGCGCTGGGCGATCCGGATGTGCTCGAGCAATTGCCAGGGCGTATACGGGACGTTGGGCGGCAGCCGGTTGATGGCGTCGTCCGGGAAGTCCGCCACGGCGGCGTCGAACGGCAAGTGGGCACCGTGTCCGCCGATGAGCGCAAGAAGCTGCTCGCGCAGGATGTCGCTGGTTGCCATCTAGTTCCCTCGGTTTGCTCGACTCATTGGCGTGCGGCGTGACACCCCGTGCTACCGCCGGGGACGTGCCCTCCACGCTGGTCGGCGACCATGCTGCGCCATCGACCGCCATTCGTCCCGGCCGCTGCGCAGGAACCTCGGTGGTCCTCCCCTCTGCGACTACCGTGGCCGCGAGGTCGGGTGATACCTGTGCTAAGGACAGGTATTGGCGGGCGTCGGTTTGCCGGACCAGAGACTGTCGGCACCGAAGAGCTGGATCGACAGTGCCGCGACCTTGTCGTTTAGCAGGCAGTTGGCCGCGTTGACGTTGCTGGTGCCGGTGATCGTGTATGGCGGCCCCAGAACGACCTGGGTGATGTTCGCGCTCGGGACTTCCTGGGCAAGGGCTACGTAATCCGCCACCTCGTTCGCCGGGAAGTCGGTCTCGACGCTGGTTCCGAGGGTCTTGAGCAGACTCGGCAGCGCCAGGATCTGGTTTGGCTGCGCCATCTTGTGCAGCAAAGCGACCAGCACCAGCTGCTGACGCGACGACCGCTTCCAGTCGCTATCGCCCCTGCCGTGTCGAGATCTGATGTAAGCGAGGGCGGTCCGGCCGTTGAGATGCTGCGGGCCGGCAGCCAGGGAGAAACCGTTGGGGCTGCCGTCCAGCCAGTCGTAGGTAGAGTCGACGACCGCGTATGGGGCCACGATGTCGATCCCGCCGACCTTGTTGATCATGGTGATGAAGCCGCCGACGTCCATGACTGCGTGATAGTTGATCGTGATACCGACGAGGTATTGCACTTCCTTGACGAGGGTGGTGTACGGGTCGCTGCCCGACTTGATCGCACCGGACCGGACATAGAGCGGCAGGGCGTTGATCTTGATGGACGGCGAGTCGACGCCACCGAAGTAGAAGGGGAAGCTGGCGCTGTCGCGGGGCACGCTGACCATCTGGATCGACTTGTCCTGAGGGTTGAGGCTGACCACCATGATCGAGTCGTAGGCGTTGTAGCTCGTTCCGGTGCCCCTTCCCGTCAACAGGATCGTCACGCGACCGTTTGGTTCCGGGGTCGGAGCGATCTCCTCCGTGGGGGTCGGACCGGCCGTTAGGCCGGGAGACGGGCTCGGTGCCGGTGTTGCCTGAACGATCAGGTCAGTCTTCCCCGGATCGAAGACCGAGGACCCGGCATCGGAATACGCCAGCAGGTAGTAGCCGCCCCCGAGGTGGGTCACGGCGATGATCGCGGCTAGCGCAACCAGAACGGCCCTGTCGACACGCTTGTGGGCAGATTTACCGCCACCGCCCCTGAAAGCGTCCACGACGGAGACGAGCCGCCAGCCGCCAAACAGGACGAGAACGACGATCGTGTTGATGGCGACCACGCGCTCGGCGAAGAGTTGAGCAGCGAGTACTACGGGTCCACGCCGTAACCCGTAAGCCAGAAGGAGGACGACCACGACGGAAGGCACAGCGAAGATCGCCGCCAGACGTCGTTTGCGCAGGTAGAGCTGCCCGAGACCCGGCCACACGAACGAGAGCAAGGCCGCCAATGACGGCGATCGCCCATGTTCGGGCTTGGTCGGCTCGCCCGTTTCCACAGCGATCGGCTCGTCCGTTTCCAAAGTGATCGGCTCCGTTCACGAGGTCAAAACGAGTCTCTGACGTCACCGTCGACGACGCCGTGATGGTGCCCGGCGATCGCCGCGATGCTCTTTGCGGCCAGCGTGTCGTTGCGACATGCGTGCCGGCCGATGCGAGTCCCCTCGGGCGCACAGTCTACCGGCCCAGGTGGTCTTCCGGCCCGACCAGGTGCCGTGCGGGCTCGGCCTTCTAGAAGACCCCCGTTGCCACCTCGCGGGCCGCCCAGGTCTCGACGGCGCCCGGGAAGTACTCACGGACCTGGGGCCAGCCGTGCGGCACCGTGACCGCAACCGACTGATACGGATAGCCGTCGGCCGCCAGCTCCTTGTCGAATGTCGATGCGTCGGGGCCGTATCCGGGCTGGTCGGGCTTGGCGATGACAATGAAGTAGAGCCGATTCCTGGCCGCCCGATCCAGCTGTCCGGCAACGACCGTCGGCGAGTCGGCCGCTATCAGCGCCTTGTTGCCGCCGAACGGAGCTGGGGAGTCGCCCCCCACGGCGCCCGCCTGGAAGTAGCCGGAGAACGAGATAGAGGTCCCGAAGACCGTCGGGTGATGGAGCGCCAGGATCGCGGCGCAGTAGCCGCCTTCCGACATACCCACGATGGCCCGGGTGGCCGGTTCCGCGATCGTCTTGTAGTGGCCATCCACCCACCCGACCACCGTCTTGCCGACGAAGGTATCGAACCACTCGCGGCGATCGAATGAGTCGGCGCATTCGGTACTTGGGTATGGGCCTCCGGACGAGTCGATGAATACGACGATGGTCGCCGGGATCGAGCCTGAGTCAATGAGGGTGTCGAGAGCCGACTTCACGTTGGTCGCCCCGTCCCAGAGGTGGTACCCGGTCGGCGCCTCGTACAGCACTGGATAGCGTCTCGAGCCGCCGGCGTCGTAGCCGGGCGGGGTGTAGATGGTGACGTCGACCGCCGAAGCGGTGCCGCCCTTCCAGGGCGCGGCCATGTTCGTTGTTGTGACGCGTCCCGCGCCGGTTGGCAACCACGCGAGCCACGGCCGGGCAGGAGGGCTCGCGGTTGCCATCTGGCTTGGCGGCGCGGAGGTTGGGCTGGCGTCGGAGGAGGGAGCGACCGACGGCGAGTCCGACGGAGAGTCCGTTGCAACGAGCGGCACAGGCGTAACCGCGGCGACATCCTGTGGAGCGGCGCCACGTCGCATGATCGAGTCCGGGGCGTAGTTGACCAGGTCGCCGAATGCGGGCACGGTCACGACCAGCAGGATCAGGACGAGCACCACCCCCAGCGGACGGCGCAACGCTCGGGGTTCGACGTGTCGCTGAACTGCCGCATCCCTGAGGACAATGAAAACGGGAAGGATCGACGGACGCGCGACGGATGCGAGCGCTGCGCCTGCCCAACCCGACACCACGCCGCTGACCACCAGGGTGAGGAGCGTGAGGAGCCAGCCGCCTGGATCGAACGCGCCGTCGACGCCTGTGGCGCCGAGCGCACCACCGGTCTCGGCGGCGAATGTACCGCCGAACAACAGTCCAGCGCCGCCGAAACCCAGGATTGCCGCGAGGCGGGAGCGCCCGGTCGCGAGCGTGGCCGCTGCCGCCGCGATGGCACCCAGCAGAAGCGACGTAATCAGCTGGGCGCGATCCGGGTCGAAACCCATGACCACCAGCGTCGTGTTCGACTGGTCCATGGACCCCGACATGACGGCGACGAGGATGACGAGCGTGGCAGTTGCGGCGGTGGCGAAGTCGATCCAGAGACCGGCGTTACGAGACCGACGGCGCTGCGTCGCGGACGCCTTCATCGATGGCTTGTGGTCGATCCGGTCGCCGTACTCGTCGGAGGTCAAACGCGGACTCACTTGCGCTGGGTTGCTTCGGTCTCGGCGCCGAAGCGGTCCTCCTGTGGGCATCACCACCAACGGACCTCAGGCGTTCCCCTGATCGACGGCGAGTATACCCAGCCACCCCAGTTCGCCTGGTCAGGGCCACTTCGACGCGCGCGACGTGGTCCTGGTGCCGAGCCCCTCACAATGAAACGGCGCCCGGTCCGATCGGACCGGGCGCCGTCAGCTCTTGCGGAGTCGTGATCGCTAGCGGCGATGGGCCCTGGATTCAGGTCGCAGAACGGACGCCGTGGCCGCGAGCCCGGCGACGGCCGTCAGGGCGAGAAGTGGAAGGAGTGGCGACTCGCCGCCCGAACCGCGGTTATCGCCCGTGCTCGTGGGAGGAGGCGTGGGGGCTTTGGTTGGGGTCGCGGTTGGGGCCGCGGTTGGGGTCGCGGTCGGCCCGGGTGTCGGGGTCGGCCCGGGTGTCGGGGTCGCCAGAGCGGTAACCGTGATGCTTGCCGTGGCTGCGAGGCCCGGGTCGCTTTCGGTCGAGGTGATGGCGCTCGTGGTGTTGGTCTGGACTCCAGGTGCGACGCCGACGACATCGATGCTGAAGCCGCACGGTGGTCCGGCGGCGAGCGTGAGTCCTGTGATCGACACGAGGTTCGTGCCGGCCGTAGCGGTGATGTCACCGCTGCAGCTGCCGCCGATGTTGTTCGGGCTCGCGATCAGGAGCCCTGCCGGCAGCGTATCAGTGAAGCTGATGTTGCTGAGGGTTCCGGCGGGCAGTGCCGGCCCGGCGTCGAGCGTCTGAACGGCGTTGGGATTGTTGATCGTGAAGGTCAGCGACGTAGTCCCTCCGACCGGGATCGATGCCACGCCGAACGCCGCCGCAACCGTGGGCGGAGTGACGGTGGCGGCGCCGACGAGCCAGGTCTGGAAGGCGAACTCCCAATCGTGATCCTGCCATCCCGAGTCATAGCTCCAGGTCTTGCCGCCTGCATAGGGCCCCGCCCCGTAGATCTCGGTTTGTGAGAGACCCGTGTTCGTAAGGAACACGATGGCGTAGGTCGTTCCGGACGTAACCTCGAGGGGGGTTGAGAACACAAAGGGGACCCACGCAGCGTCTTCGGGCACGACACCGTCGGCAGAGGCCAGGTGAGAAGCGTCTGCCGACGGCGATCCCGACGGCGCTCCCGAGGGGTCGGTGGCCTGGATGTAGATGGTGACGTTGTGCGAATTGACGATCCAATCCATCCACAGGTCGACCTCACTCAGCAGGCCTGACTTGTCGGCCGTGAAGGTCTGGGCCCCGTAGCTCGAGTCATGATAGGGCCCGCTTCCGTCGTGCGGCTTCGACAGATCGAGAGTGCCGACGCCGGCCAGCGCCGACCCCGGCATCAGCCCCAGGAGCAGCAACCCCGCGCACAGTGCGAGCGCACGACGTTTCATGGTGGAACAGTCCTCCACAGTCGATAGCGACGCCATAAGCCCGGATGGCGGTCCGTCAGGTGACAACAGTCCCGCGTTGGCCGGAACGTCACCGATTCCACGACCGGGGCGCTGAGGCCGCAGACCCCCCTGCGCGTTTCGCCGCTGCAGAAACTGGGCCAATTCTGTGCGTTCTCTGAGGCCGCGTCCAGTGTCGGGTGCACGACATCGCTGCCTGTTCGCCGGCCAATGGTTCGACCTGTCGGTGGCGCTCGCCAGCCGGCCAATCAGAGCTGCCGCTTCGTTACCGATTCGTTCCCCCCGGCAGCCGGTGACTCCACGTACCGAGGGCCGCACCTGGAAATCAGTAACCGGAGAATTCCTCGGTCCGGATGTCGTCCTCGTCGACGCCCGATGCCGCGAGCGTCCCTCGCATGGCTTCGACCATGCCCGGAGGCCCCGCGATGTAGTAGATAGGAGCGACTACATCGCCCAAGTGCCGGCCGAGCATGGCCGCGTCGATGTGGCCACGCTCGCCGTCCCACGGCTCCGCGGAGTCGGCCATCGCGGTCATCGTGGGCACGTACGCGAGGTTCGAATCCCTCAGCTCCAAAGCTCGGAACTCGTCGGCGAAGGCCGCGTCTTCAGGCCGTCGATTGGCGTGGAACAGGGTCACGCGGTAGGGCAGAGGACCGCCGCCGATCGCCTCCACGAGGATGCTTCGAAACGGAGTGATGCCGATCCCACCCGCAAGCAGGACCGCCGGGCGAGCGGCATTGTGGAGACGGAAGTCTCCGAACGGGCCTTCGATCTTGACCTGCGTACCCAACGGGACCTGCTGCAGCACGCGTTTGAAAGCCGTGTCGCGCAGGCGAGTCGTGATCTGGATCACGTACTCGCGGGGCGCGCTGGAGATCGTGAAGGCGCGGAGGTTGCCCTCGGCGTCGGTCTCGGGCGGATCGATCAGGGTCATGTCGAGCGACTGCCCGGCGCGATGGAACCAGGCGGCCGGCCTCTCGAATCGGAAGGACATCGTCCGGTCGGCGACCATCTCGCGGCCTACCAGGGCAATCTTGAGGCTGGAGTCGGTTTTGCTCATCGTTGCGTCCCCTGGCGAGGCCGTCCGCCGCGATTCGCTGATGGTCCCCCAAGGGGGCTTGGGGACCCGCCTACCAACGGATTCGTGCGGGTTAGGGTACTACGCCGAGGCGGAGTGAGAGGGTCCTGTCTCAGTCGACGGGGCTCCTGCTTGGAGGCCGATGCTAACCTCTGGATGGCGACGCCGGGCTTGCCGGAGCGCGAGCGGGAGGGAGACGTGATGGACTCAACGGGCGCCCCGGATCAACCATTCAGATTCGGCGCTCGTACCTGGCGAGGCCTCCTGGCACAAGCTGGCGTAATCGCCGTCGGGGCCTGCCTGCTCGCTCTCATGTCCGCTCTGGCGTTCGGATGGTCTGAGTGGGTGCTGGTCCTCGGGCTCATCTTCTTCTGGGCGACCTGGCTACTGCTCTTGGGAGCGAGCACCGAATGGACCATCGCTGAGCACGAGTTGCGCCGTCGGCGCTGGCTCTCACGGCCCGGCAGCGAGTCCTCCATCGTCATGACGCTGGGCCCGCAGGTCGAGATGGTCCATGAGAGCCGGCTTCTCTGGCGTCTCATGCCCAACGGGCCGGCCCTCGGCGCGCAGCCCTGGCAGACGCAGAGCCTGGTCGAAGCCATGGAGCGAGCCGGTGTCCGCATCAACGACTGGCGCGGCGATTGGGCACGCCGAAATCGACGGCTCGATAGCCTCGGCCTGCTTGTCTTGTGGGCCGGGCTCGCCGGCTGCATCGTCATGCCGGCCTTCAGGGCGCAGTGGCCCGGCGAGGCCACGGCGACGGCCGGGCTGGCCTGCGCCGGCGCGGCCGTTCTCGGCCTGGCGATCGATTGGTTGCCCTGGACCATGAGGGATTCGTCGGCTCGACACGGCTGACCGAGCGGACGGTGTGAGTGGCGCAACTGAAGGCAACGTTTGGCGCCGCCGCGAGCTCGGACGCATAATGTATCGACATGATCGATCGCAGTCGGACCGCCCAGGGCATTACGGCCACAGAAACTCTTGCCGACGCCGAGAGCGTCTCGACGTTTGAGTGGCGCGGCCTCCATCTCCACGTCGTAACCCGGGAGCCCCTGTCTGCCGAGCAGGTCGTCACGATCGAACGGATCTTGAAGAAGGCCGGGAGCGTTGGGCTGTTTGCCAGCGTGTTGGGGATGATGCTCGGACGTTCCGTTCGGATCAGGACCGAGCGCCCATCGCCAGACATAAGGCTCGAAGTCGGACGATAGGCGCCCGCCTGCCCATCGCTTACGCAGTTCGTCGGCGGCCGGCTCAATTGACTGGAGCGGGCGACTCGATGAGCCTGGACGACCTCGCGATCGAGTATCGGGGCGAGCTGCCGACGGCGGAGGAGTTCGAGCGTCTCTTTCGGTCGAGCGGCTGGACCGAGGCGTTAGCCGTCCCTGCTGATCGGCTGGAAGCGGCACTTCCCAGCGCCTGGTACGCGGTCTGCGCACGTCGCGGTGGGGAGGCCGTAGGCACCGGCATCGTGCTCTCGGACGGGGTCCTGCATGCCCTGATCGTTGACGTGATCGTGATGCCGGAGATGCGCGGCCACGGCATTGGAACGGAGATCATGAGACGACTGATCGCCCGATGCCAGGAAGCTGGCGTGCTCCAAATCCAGCTCTTCAGCGCCCGCGGCAAGCGTGACTTCTACGAACGCCTGGGCTTCGTGGCGCGCCCCGACGATGGGCCCGGCATGGAACTCGGCGGTCCGCGCTAGCCGGCCACTGAGCGCACACCGGGCTTGGGTTCGGCCCAGCTGGTGAGCGCCGCCAGATCTGGTGCCCCCAAGGGGGCTTGGGGACCCGCCCACCAACGGATCTGCGAGGGCTCGCTTACTACGCCGACGCCGCGGTACTCTGAACAGGCGACTTCTCGGGCTCATCCGTCAACTCGACGCTCAGCAGGGGGAGCGAGTGCGCAAGGTTCTGCTCCTACTCGCGGCCGCTTCGGTCGTGGTGGCCGCTGGAGCCAACACAGCAGGCCTGTGGCGGATCCCCGGCGGACCGCTCGCGTATCGGAGCCCCGGGCCGTACGACGGACTCCATCTCTCCGCCTCCTTGCCTCGCGGCCAGACGCTCTACTACATCGTCCCGCAGCTCACGGGATCGCACGAGCCACTCATCGAACGCCTCGAAGTCGTCGGCGCGAGCGCTGGGGTGCGTGTGACTGGCCTGTACATCAAGTGGGACGGAGATCCGGCGTCGGCTCCGGTTCTCACGCTCCCTGACCCCAACGGTAGGTGGGTCGCGCCGCCTGCCCGGACCATCACCGCCAACTGCTGCGAAGGCGGGCCCGAGCTGCTCATCGCGTTTCAGCTCGATGCCCCCGGCCCCCAGAGCATCGACGCAATCGGGGTGGACTACCGCGACGACCCCTGGTCCTACCACACTGTCTTCAGCCTGGCCGACACGCCATCCCTCAGCAACGCATGATCGGAACGGTCACGGTGCCCTCGCGTCGTGAGATCAGCGACGCCACAAGTTCGAAGGCGCACCCACCTACGGATTCGTGCGTGTTGGTGTACTACGTCGTCGTCGATTGAACCTCGGCGCCAGACGGCCACTCCCCGATCTCGGCAGGGAGCAGACGGTCTCTAAGAGTTCGCGACCCTAGCCGCCAGGTCGGCCACGGGACTGAATACGAAGCGCTTCCCCACCTGGCGTTGCGCGAGCATCCCGCGCCGCTTGAGATCGAGTAGATCGGTGCGCGCCGATTGCGGCGTGACTCGATGGCTGGTGGAATGGGATCGGACCGTGTATTCGGCGTCCGAATGGCGGAGCGCGTGCGTTAGCAGCGCCACCTGGCGGTGGTTCAGCGTGCTCTGCCTCAGCAATCCGACAGTCTGGTGAACCTCCCGAATCTTGCGACGCAGGTACTCCAGCAACTCATCGATCGCACGCCTCATGACCGATAGCTCGTGGATGAGGAAGTAGGTGGCGTCGCGCTCGTCTGTTTCCGTGTACAGGAAGGACCGGGCGTACCGCGCGGGCGCGGCATGCAGGATTCGCGAGATCGAGACGTACTCGAACATCCAGTACCCGCTGTGGAGCATGGACCAGTAGAAGACGGCCCGAGCGGTTCGGCCGTTGCCGTCCTCGAACGGATGGTCGTACGCCAGCCACAGATGCAGCAGGATCGCCCGAACGACCGGATGGACGAACCCCTGGTCTGACTCCCCGTTGGCGAACCTGCACATCGCCTCCATTCGGCCCGGCAGCTGTTCGGCGGGCGGCGGCGTATGAACGCGAAGGCCCTCAGGGTCGAAGACGCTCACCCGGAGCTCGCCAGGCTGCTGGGGTCTTCCGGCGCTGGTCGGGTCGTCCAGCGTATGTTCGGTAAGGATTCGGTGGAGCTCATAGACCAGTGCCGGCGTCAGGGGCTGGGAGGCAAAGCCCGAGATCTTGGTCATTGCCCGGTAGTTGTTCAGGATCATCCGCTCGCTGCGGTCGCGGGGCGCTCGGCCGGAGCGGAGCATCTCCTTGGCGACGCGTCGGGTGGAGGTGGCGCCTTCGAGCTGGCTCGATGTGATCGCCTCCTCGATGAGCGAGCTGACGAGGTATCGGCTCCGATCGGCCGGCTCGGGCACCTCTTCGCTCACTAGGATCTCACCCGCGCCGTGCTGGTCGATCCAGTGCAGGATGCTCAGGGTCTCGTCCGTCAGGCAGTAGTCGAACGGTTTGCCGGCGGGATCCTGCAGCGGAAAGGCTCGGGCCAGGTTGGCGCGAGCGTACTTGATGCCGAACCACCACTCCTCGACCGTGAGACCCTCTGGCGGCGTACGCCTGCGAAGGTCGTCCCAGTGTGGGTACTCACCATCAACAGTCGGCGAGGCGACAGCCTCAAAGATCTTGGGCAGACGCTCGTTCAGATCTATCCGCTCGAAGAGCTGCTCAAGGGTGGGAGCGGTCGCTGGGAGTCGCAAGAGAGCCCTCGGTAGTGCGGGATCAGCAAAGGATCGGCTAATAACACCAAAGTTAGCCGATATTGGCCCGATCGGCAAGAGATCGGCTAAGAATGCAAGAGTTAGCCGATCCGGTCCATGTCTCGGTGCTGGCAAGCGCACCTGAGGGCCCGATCTCCGTAGCGACCGCGAGCGCGCTCTGATGGCGCTCGTTGGTGATGGACGAATCTGGTGCCCCCAAGGGGATTCGAACCCCTGATCTCAACCTTGAAAGGGTCGTGTCCTAGGCCTCTAGACGATGGGGGCGCGGCGCGACCCGGAGTTTACCAGGGGCGACGAGCTCACCTGGCGGCACCGGGCGGTCCGGGCCGCGTCCGCGGAGCAAGGGCGTGCTCGGCGGCGATACGGCGGTCAGCCGGCGAGGACCAGGATCATGATCAGCGTCCCGGCCATGGCCAGGGCGCAGGTGACGGCCGAAACGCCACCCAATAGCGCGAAGAGGAGGGCTCGTCCGGCCTCCTCTCTTTGGCCGGCCCGGTATGCGGCGACCGTACAGACGGCCGCGTCCAGGCCGAAAGCGAGGAATGTCACTACGCCGGCGCTCAAGAGCACGGCGATCGGCGTCGTGTGGCTGGTCATCGCCAGCGAGAGGAAGACCAACGAGCCGATCGAAACCACGGCCAGGGTGACGTACACGGGCGAGAGGCGACGCAGCCGGTCCTTCAGGGTCAGTTGCGTGGCGGGGCCGTCGTCGAAGGCGGGGTCTTCGGTTGGCGAGTCCGCGTCGTCGACGGCACCCGGGACGGCCACCTGTGCGGGCGGAGACGGCGTGACGGCGGCGGGAGCGGTGGCTGCCGGGGGCGGCCAGGACGGCGCCGCTGCCCGGGGCGAAGGGTCGGCAGGTGGGGCGGCCGGCGTCGGCACCGCGGCCGGTACTTCGGCGTTGAGCGGCAGGCTGGCTCGCTCTGGATTGCCGCTCGGCGCTTCTTGCGGCGTTCCCCATTTGCTCTGCGGCTTTCGCGGGTTCTGGCTCACGGCCAGAGGTTATCAGCTGTCGGAGGCCCCGACCGTTGCATCGGCCGGCCCCGCGGCTTCAGGTTCGGGACCGGGCGCCCAGCGGTGGTAGACGGCGACCTGATACTCGAGTCGAAGTCGCTTCATTCGATCGGCGAGCTCGACCCCGAGCTGACCGAAGCCGGCGGAGAGAAGCTCGCGCGCTTGTTCGGGCGACTTGAAGGTCCACCAACAGTGGATGACGCGGACTCGGAACTCGTCGCCGAGGAACGGTCCTCTTCGCTGGCTCCAGGCCACCGCTCGATCGCGGAGTTCGGGCCACAGGCCCCACACATCATCGCGACCGTAGTCGTGCACGAGCAGCAGGCGGCCACGCGGTCGCAGGAGCAGCTCCGCTTGGGCGATGAACCGCGAGCCCGGCACCGCCAGCTCCGACCACGGGACGATGACCGCGTCCGCCTCGCCCTTCGGAATCTCGGCCATGCGGGCGAGGGCCGCCGCCTCGTCCTGTGGGTCTGGGAACGCCACCGCGCTCACCCGGGCTCCGATTTCGGCCAGCTGTCGCTCCAGGCGTCCGGGGCCGGCGTCCAGCAGGACCACGTCGCGGCCCGCGACGGGACCCAGATCCTCCAGGGCGGCGATGAGCTTCCCCTCGATATCCACCACGCCAAGGAAGGCCTCCTCCATCCCCGGCGTGTGGAATGCCATAGACAGGTCGGGCATGCGGCCTCCTAGAGGGTGGGCGCAACTTCGATGGCGCTCCCTCTCGGGTCCGCGTGATCCGACCGCGAGAGTCCCCCTCTCGAGCGGTTCTCGGCGCAAAGGTGATCCCCAGTTCGCGCCCGGATCAGCTTACCCGTTTCGAGGCAGAGCCTGCCGGCCCGGACAGCAAACCCCGGCGCTCGGGTCAGCGATCGACCGCAGGCTGCGGCGCCCAGTCAGCGACCGGCCGGTCCCCCGGCGCTCACGGACGGACTCCGGCCGCCCGGCCGGACAACCACCCGTGGCGCCACTTTGGCGGTCGAGGCCCGGATGATCAGGCGCGTCTCCAGCGTCTTGTGCTCCGGCCGCTCGAGGTCCGGGCTGGCGATCATTCGGAGCAGCAGTCGAGCCGCCTCCTCGCCCTTCCGGCGAATCGGCTGGTGCACGGTGGTCAGCGGCGGGTTCGAATGCGCCGCCACATCGAGGTCGTCGAAACCGACGATGCTGATCTCCTCGGGCACCCGCAGGCCCACTTCCCGAACGGCCCACATGACGCCGACGGCCATGACGTCGGACATGGCCAGGATCGCCGTCGGCCGCAGGCCGTCCTCCCAGATGCGGTGGAACGCGGCCACGCCGCCATCGAAGGTGGCCGGCCCCACGACGATCCGCTCGTTGCCGAGCTTGACGCCGCCCAGCTCCAAACCCTGCCTGTAGCCGGTCAGGCGGCGCAACGCAACCGTTTCTGTTGGGCCCGGTGCGTACTCGAACAGGTCGGGCGTGTCGGGTGGCTCGATGCCGATGACGGCGAATTGTCGATGCCCGAGCGAGAGCAGGTGCCTGGCCGCGGCTCGGGCGCCCACCTCGTCGTTCGATTCGACCGAACCGTGCTCGGGGAGCGCGCCGCTGTCGACGAGAACCATTGGCAGGCCCGCCCGCCTGATCTGCTCGATCTCAGGGCGGTCCTCCCCGAGGCTCACGGCCACGAATCCGTCCACCGTTGCGCGGCCGATCGCCCGGACCAACGAGCCGTGGAGCGGCGAGACGAAGAGGAGGCCGTAACCGGCCCCGCCGGCGGTGGCGGCGACGCCCGCGCACAACTCCGCGTAGAACGGGTTGGCGAACACGACGCTCAGCAGCTGCGGGGTGAGCAGCCCGATCGTCATGGTGTTCCTCTGGGTGAGCATCCGCGCCACGGGATGAGGCCGGTAGCCCAGATCGTCGGCCACCGCGCGGATCCTGGCCGCCGTAACCGCGTTGAGGCGCTCGGGGCTGTTGAAAGCGAACGAGACGGCGGTCTTGGACACGCCTGCCTCCTTCGCCACGTCGGCGATCCGGGCGCGCCTGGTCCTGGCTTCCACGGCGTCCTTCCTGGTTTCCTCGGCCCATGGGGCTCAGCTTCTGCCGGGCGTCGGCTGTCCTCGCACGCTATCCGCGCGCGCGGCCCCCGTCAACGTGCATTGGCTCTGGGACAGCCATGGCATTTACCGTCAAGTCGGAGCCGTGGGAGAATGTGAAGTGCTCAGCTAGGGGCGACCGGCCCGGTGCAAGGACCCAGTTGGAGGACCACCGATGCGACTCGTGACCATTCGGCCCGCGGACGCCACGGCATCCGATCCAGGCCTCTCCAGAGTGGCGGCCGTGCTGCCGAACGGATGGTTCCTGCCTCTCGGCTCACTGGCCCTGATGATGCCGGACATGCTGGCCGGGGAGATCGAAGAACTGGACCTGGCGACTGTCATGGCCCTGGATCCCACATTCGGCGTCCTCCGAGCCGCGATGGCCGCGGCCGAGCCGCAGGCCCTCGAGGAGGCAGCCCTCGATCCGGCGAGCGTTCGCCTCGCCTCGCCGATCCCGAAGCCCGGCAAGATCTTGGGCGTCGGTTACAACTACCTCGACCACATCCGCGAACAGGGCATGGAGCGGCCAGTCCGGCCCGTCATCTTCTCGAAGTTCGCCAACGCCATCGTCGCCGATGGCGAGCCGATCCGGCATCCCGGCCTGACCCACGCCCTGGACCTCGAGGCGGAGCTGGCGGTCGTCGTCGGACGTCGCGCGCACCGGGTCCGCGCCGCCGACGCGCTGCGCTGCGTGGCCGGCTACACGGCCGCGAACGACGTGACGGCGCGCGAC
>PMIP01000093.1 GCA_003158295.1 Chloroflexota bacterium
CGCTCGAACTGGCCCGTGTTCTCGGCGTTGATGCGGAAGTAGGCCTGCAGCGGCAGCGGGACCTCCACGCCCTTGGGGACGTAGACGAAAGACCCTCCGGACCAGACTGCGCTGTTCAGGGCCGCGAACTTGTTGTCTTCGGGCGGCACGACCGTGGCGAAGTACTTCTTGAAGAGCTCCGGATACTGGCGCAGGCCCTCATCGGTGCCCATGAAGACGACGCCGATCTTGGTCAGCTCCTCACGAACGGAGTGGTAGACCACCTCCGAGTCGTACTGCGCCCCAACCCCGGAGAGGAACTTGCGCTCCGCCTCGGGGATCCCAAGGCGCTCGAACGTCTTCTTGATCTTGTCCGGGACNNGACGTCGTCCCAGGACTTCTCCTCGCCCTCGGACGGCTTGCGGTAGTAGACGATCTTGTCGAGATCGATCTGGTTGAGGTCGCCGCCCCACTGGGGCATCGGCCGCGAGAGGAAATGCTCATACGCCCGTAGGCGGAACTCGAGCATCCACGCCGGCTCGCCCTTGATCCGGCTGATCTCCTCGACCGTCTCGCGAGTCAGGCCGTGTTTGGTCTCCTCGAGGTAGTCCACATCGTCGTGGAAACCGAACTTGTACTCGCTGGAGACGATCTCGGGGCTGGTCGCCATCTGGCTCCTTGAATGGGTCGGCGGTCCGAGCGGAGGGGGACGCCGGACCGCCGCCGCAGAAGTGTTCTCAATTCCGACCTTTATTATCGGGATTACGTGGCGACGAGTCAAACGTCCGGTTTGAGGCGGCCAGACGGCGCAAATCCCGCGGATCGCGACGAGTGCTATTCTGCGGCCGGCCGGTGGCCGGACGCCATCGAGAAACTCCGACTTCGCGTCCGCCCTCGAATCCCGGACCCATGCGGGTCCCCGCCCGTTGTCGCGCCAACGCGTGGTCGCGTCTGGCGCGCGTCCGGCGCCTCGACCTCGCCCCCTGACACCCCTTCTTCCGTCGACAGGGGCCAACACAAGAAGTAGCCTGAGCCTCCGACGAAGACGGAGCGTCACGCCAGTCCGAGGAAGTCTTTGATTCGATTGTCACCCGCTACGATCGGCCTGCTGGTGGTGGCGGGTCTCGTCCTCCTCGCCGATGGCGTCGTCGTGGTCGCTCCGGCTGTCCTGGCCGATCCGGCGCCCTCCGTCGCGGCATCTCCGAGCGCCCCGGCCACTGCCAGCCCGTTACCGACGGAGATCGCCGAGGCCAGTCCCACGGCCGCTCCGACCTGGGACCTGTCGTGGCCGGGGTCTCCCGCGGCGACCTTCACGCAGCCGACTCCGTCGCCCTCCACTACTAGACAACCCTGGCCCTCAGGGACTCCCACCCCCAAGCCGACGCCGGCGCCGACGCCTCGCGACACGGTCTGGAATGCCCGGATCTATATCCAGAACCGCATCGGGGTGAAGCAATACGACTGCGTAAGCGCCATCTGGACCGCGGAATCCAAGTGGAACCCGCAGGCCGGCAACCCAGCTTCAGGCCCGTACGGCATCCCCCAGGCCTATCCCGGATCCAAGATGGCGGCCTTCGGGTCCAACTGGCGCTACAGCCCTCTGACTCAGGTCAAGTGGGGCATCTGGTACGTGTACAGCCGATACGGATCGGCCTGCAACGCCTACAACTTCTGGCGGTCTCACGGCTGGTATTAGCGGGCCGGTCGGGCACAATTCGAGTCGGCGCGTGCCGGTTCAAGAACCAACAGCCCTAGTGGCGAGGGAGATCAGCTGAAGATCGAGCTATGGCCGGGCCAGCCATTCCCCCTGGGCGCCACGCCCAACGCAGAGGGCACCGGTTTCGCCGTCTCCTCGGATGTCGCCGTCGGCGTCTCACTCTGCCTCTTCGATGCGGCCGGCGTCGAGATCCAGCTGCCCCTCCAGGAGGAGGACGGCATCTGGCACGGCTTCGTTCCGGGGGTACGGCCCGGCCAGCGCTACGGATACCGCGTCTCCGGGCCGTACGAGCCGGGGCGCGGAATTAGGTGCAACCCCCACAAGCTGCTCCTGGACCCCTACGCGCTGGCCATCGACGGCGACGTGACCTGGGGTGACGCCGTGGCCGGCTACATGCCCGACAACCCCGAGGCCATGAGTGAGCTGGACTCGGCCCCCTTCGTGCCGCGCAGCCTCGTCGTGGCGAGCGACTTCGATTGGGGCGACGACTCCGCGCCGGCAGTCCCCTACTCCGACACGATCATCTACGAGACGCACGTCAAGGGCTTCACCCAGCGCCACCCCGACGTGCCGCCGGATCTGCAGGGGACCTACGCCGGCCTCGCCACCCCGCCTGCCATCGACCACCTCACGAGCCTCGGCATCACTGCCGTGGAGCTGCAGCCGGTTCACCATCACGCCGACGACGCCTTCCTCCGATCCAAGGGGCTCGACAACTACTGGGGCTACAGCACGCTCGGGTTCCTCGCGCCTCATGCCACCTACTCGGCCGAGGTCCGAGCCGGCCGGCCGGGGGGCCAGGTCGCCGAGTTCAAGGCGATGGTGAAGGGTCTTCATGCCGCGGGCCTGGAGGTCATTCTCGATGTCGTCTTCAACCACACGGCGGAGGGCAACCACCTCGGACCCACCCTGTCGTTTCGCGGCTTCGACAACGCGGCTTACTACCGCCTCATGCCCGACAACCTGCGCCTCTACCGCGACACCACCGGCACCGGCAACTCCCTCAACGCCGACAACCCGGTGTGCCTGCGCCTGATCATGGATTCGCTGCGCTACTGGATCACGCAGATGCACGTCGACGGCTTCCGGTTCGATCTGGCCGTCGCGCTGGCCCGGAAACACGGTCGCTTCGATCGAGTCTCCGCCTTCTTCGACCTCGTGTCGCAGGATCCGGTGGTATCGAAGGTGAAACTGATCGCCGAGCCTTGGGACGTGGGGCAGTCCGACAGCTATAACCTGGGTCGTTTCCCGGCACTCTGGAGCGAGTGGAACGGCAGATACCGCGACACCGTCCGCGACTTCTGGCGCGGCCATGACGGAACGTTGGCAGACCTCGCGACGCGCCTCACGGGCTCCGCCGATCTGTACGGGCCGTCCCGCCGCCGGCCCAACGCCTCTATCAATTTCGTGACCTGCCACGACGGCTTCACGCTGCGCGACCTGGTTTCGTACGACCACAAGCACAACGAGACCAACGGCGAGCTGAACAACGACGGAACCGATGACAATCGGTCCTGGAATTGCGGGGTCGAAGGCCCGACTGACGATCCGCAGATCCGGCAGCTCCGCGCCAGCCAGTCCCGAGCGCTTCTGGGGACGCTGCTTCTCAGCCTGGGCGTTCCGATGATGCTCGGCGGCGACGAGATCGGCCGGACGCAGGGCGGCAACAACAACGCCTACTGCCAGGACAACGAGGTGTCATGGTTCGACTGGGGCGCGGCCGACCAGGAGATGCTGGCCTTTGTCCACGAACTGATCACAGCCCGGCGGCGACATCCCGTGCTGCGCCGCCACCGCTTCGCCCGCGGCGCGCCGGAGCACGACATCCGGTGGTTCGGGCCGGCCGGATCGGCCATGACCGACTCGGACTGGCAGAGCAACGAGGCGCGAAGCGTCGCGGCCTACTTCGACGGCGGCCGTGACCCGGATCTCGACGAGCACGGCCGGCCCATCCTCGACGACGATCTGCTTCTGGTGCTGAATGGTTGGTGGGAGCCTCTGACGTTCATCCTTCCGGACGTCGACGGACCGCGTGCCTGGGAGCGAGAGGTCGATTCGCTCGCCGGAACGGCCGGCGGGCCTGCCCGGGGAGCCGCCTCCGGCAGTGGCGCGACGCCGGACGCTGGCGAGACGCCGGACGCTGGCGTGGCGCCGGACCGTGGCGAGACGCCGGACGCTCCGCCGATCGGTCCTCTGGCCGCCGGCGATTCGATCACAGTCGGCCCCCGATCGCTTGTCCTGCTCCGGGCGGAGCGCCCCCAGGCGGCGGCCGACACCATGGGCGAGATACCTGCCAGCTCCTGACACGGGATTGCCCCACAATCGCGCCATGCCCCCTCACATCGACAAGACCGTGGCTCGCCGGTTCCTGGCCATCAGGCACCTGCTCGCACCCCCGCGCGCGTTGCCCGCTACCCCGGAGAGCGTGCTGGCCGTCGTCGACCGGCTAGGCTCACTCCAGTTCGACCCGCTCGGGGTGGCCGGGCGTAACCACGACCTCGTGCTGGCCGCCCGGATCGCCGGCTACAGGCGCGAGATCACCGACGAGCTGCTCTACGGACGGCGCCTCCTCTTCGAGGCCTACAACAAGTCGCTGAACCTGCTGCCGACGCGCGAGCTGCCCTACTACCGAATCTCCTGGGAGACCGCGGCTGCCGGGCGGTCTGGCGAGCTGCTGGCCGGACAAGGCCCACTGACGGAGAAGGTCCTGACCGCGATCGCCGCAGAGGGTCCCAAGAGCTCGGCCGACTTCGAGCGCAGTGAGGCCATCTCGTGGTGGTGGGGTCCCACGTCGGCGGTCAGAGCGGTGCTCGAGGCACTGGAGGTCTCCGGTCGCCTGGGGCTGGCGAGGCGCGACGGAAACCGCCGCTACTACGACCTGACCGAGCGGCTCTTCCCCGCCGATCTCCTGGAGATTCGCGTGCCGGAGCGCGAGCAGCTGCGCCACAAGCTCCTATCGCGATTCCGAGCCCACGGCCTGCTCGGGTCCTCAGGCAGCGGCGAGCTGTGGCTGGGCATCGGACCCGCGGCCGTGCGGGGCGATCTCCGGGCCGAGCTGGTAGATCGCGGCGAGATCGTCCCGGTCGCGGTCGAGGGGCTCAAGGGGCAACGCTACGTCGTGGCGGACGAGCTTCCGCTGCTGGCCCAGGCCGAACGGGAGATCGCCGCGGAGGCCACCGGCGCGGAGCCTCGCCCCGGCGACGGAAGCCCGGGCTGCAGCTTCCTCGCACCGCTCGATCCGATCATGTGGGATCGCCAGGCGCTCGCGCCGCTCTATGGCTTCGACTACCGCTGGGAGGTTTACACGCCGGCGGCGAAGCGCCGCTGGGGCTACTACGTTCTGCCGATCCTCTTTGGCGACGAGCTCGTGGGCCGAATCGAGCCGCGCATCGACCGCGGCTCAAAGGAAGTGCGCATTCTCGGCCTCGGATGGGAGGCCGCCTTTGATCCTCTCGAGAGTCCCGGCTTCGTGCCGGCCCTCGCCGAGGCGCTGAACGCATACCTCGGGTTCGCCGGAGCCGACGCCCTCGCCCCTGCCGCCGATCGCGCTCACCGTTCGCTGTTCGGAGCCCTGGCCGGTCGGGTGCGGGTCCGCCACGCGTCCGGCCGGCGAGCGCAAGGCGGCGCCATCTCAGCCACTCGTCCCGCCGCGTCCGCCTGAGTGGTGTCCCGCGGGCCGGCGAGTCGCGGGTGCCGCACCCTCACCGCCGAGAGACGTGCGAAGATCCGGGTGAAGAAAACTCCTGGAGGAACCTCGATGGCTGTCGTTCGTAGTGCCGCGGTGGTCTGGAAGGGCAATCTGGCCTCGGGCTCGGGACTCCTGGACGCCGTCTCCAGCAAGGCGTTCAAAGGGCTGCCGGTGACGTGGGCCTCTCGTATGGAAGATGCGGACGGCCGAACCAGCCCGGAGGAGCTGCTCGCCGCCGCGCATGCCAGCTGCTATTCAATGGCTCTCGCCAGCGAGCTTACGAAAGCGGGGACGCCGCCCGATCGCCTGTCGGTTACCGCCGAGATCACGGCCGACCGAGTCGATGGCAAGTTGACCGTCCTCTCGAGCCGGCTCAGGGTTCACGGCAGCGTCCCGGGGATAGACGAGGATCGCTTCCGGGCGATTGCCGGGCAGGCCAAGGACGGCTGCCCGATCTCTCGAGCGCTGGCCGGCAACGTCGAGCTGAGCGTGGAGGCGACGCTGGATTCCTGACCGCTGGCGGTCGGGGGTCGCCTGTTGACCGGCCGGCTGGTACTCTCCGTGCCATGAGCAGACCGGATGAGCCGCCCAAGGCGGTACGCGTCGACAGCTGGGGATTCGAGGGCAGCTGGGGCAGCCGCCGCGGCGGAGTGCCTCTGGCGGGCATCTTCCTGATCTTCCTGGGCCTTGTGCTGGCCGCAGGGCAGCTCTTCCCCGACGCGCAGATCGGTGCGTCGGCCTTCTTTCTCGCGGTCGGAGTGATTCTGATCGTTACCGGCGTGCGAGACCGCAGCGATCTGGCTCTCTACGCCGGCGTCTTCGTGAGCGCCCTGGCGCTCTCGGATCTGCTCAGCGGCGCGGGCCTGATCCACGGCCAGGGCTGGGGGATGTTCTTCCTGGGGATCGGCGTCATGGCCATCGCCCTGATCCGATCCTCGGCCGGTCGGCGCTGGGGCTGGACCCTCGGACTGGGCGCATTGCTGGCCTTGTGGGGCGGCAGCGAAGTGGCGGCGGCGAACTCGAACTTCGCCGCGGACCGGCTCGTCGGCCCGCTGTTGATCGTTCTTCTGGGCTTCTACATCGTCACACGAAGCCGCCGCGGACGGGGCAACTGACCGCCCGGAGGGCACAGACGGCCGGCACGCTGGGCGGCCTCTTCAGCCGGTGGACGTGATCACCATCACGGGCGATCGCTCCCTCAATTTGACTCGCGCCCTCGTCGACAGACGCACGGAAGGCCATCCGGCGCTCCCTCGTCCGCGACCGGCTAGCCGGCTACCTCGGCCGTCGCCCGCTCGACCGCTTCTCCCAGAGTCTCGGCGATCGTCGCCATCTCCGTCTCCGTGACAACGAACGGCGGCCCCAGCAGGATGGTGTCGCCGTTAGTGCCGTCGGCGTTGCCCGTGC
Source organism: Chloroflexota bacterium (assembly GCA_003158295.1). GTDB lineage: Bacteria > Chloroflexota > Limnocylindria > Limnocylindrales > CSP1-4 > Fen-1039. The sequence continues at coordinate 6,792 of PMIP01000093.1, forward strand.
CGTGGTAGAGCAGCAGACCGGCGTTGCGGGCATGGGACATCACGGCTTCGACGAGGCGCGCCTGGCGCGGGAACGGCCGGCGCGTGGAGCGGTCGGCCACGAGCTCGATCCCGACGAGCAAGCCGCGGCCGCGCACGTCGCCAACGTTCGGGTGGTCGCCCAGGCGCTTGCTCACCAGCGTCAGCAACCGCTCGCCCTTTGTCTTGCTCGCGGCAACCAGGTCCTCCCGCTCCAAAATGCGGAGCACTTCCAGCGCCACCGCCGCGCCCACCGGGGAGTGGCTGTACGTGAAGCCGTGCACGAGGCCGCCGCCCGCGGCGATCGTGTCGTAGACCGCACCGCTGGCGACGGCGAGCCCCAGCGGGAAGTAGCCGCCGGCAACGCCCTTGGCCGCGGCCATCACGTCGGCCCGGACGCCCCAGTGATCCAGCCCAAACCAGCGGCCCGTGCGCCCGAAGCCAGTCATCACCTCGTCGGCGATCAGGAGCACGCCGTGGCGCCGGCACACCTCCGCGACGGCCGGCCAGTAGCCTTCCGGCGGGACCACGGCACCCAGCGTCGCGCCCACGATCGGCTCGGCCACGAACGCGGCCACTCTCCCCTGCCCCGCATCGGCGATGGCCGCCTCCAACTCCGCGGCAAGCTGATCCGCGTCGCCCAAGGCGTGGGCCGCGGCCTCTCCCGCACGGTACGGATACGCGGCGCTGACGTGGCTGAAGCGGCCCAGCCACGGCTCGTAGGGCCGGCGCAGCGGCTCACGTCCGGAGAGGTCCAGCGCCCCCAACGAATTGCCGTGGTAGCTCCCATGGCGGGCGATCACGACCGTCCGATCCGGCTCGCGACGGGCCAGGTGATACGCCCGCGCCATCTTCAGCGCACTTTCGATGGCTTCGGATCCGCCGCTGACGGGGTAGATTGCCGGGTCGTCGAGCGGAAGGTATCGCCCCACGGCCCGCACGTAGGTCTCGAGTGGTTCGCTGGTGAAAGTGGTGCCGTGCACGTAAGTGAAGTCGCGCGCCTGCTTCTCGGCGGCATCCACGATCGACTGGCGCCCGTGACCCACGTTGACGACGACGGCCCCGCCGGCGGCATCGAGGTAGGCCCTGCCGTCCGCGTCCCAGATGGTGCAGCCTTCGGCACGGACGGCCCTCGGCAGATCGCGGCCCAGCACTCTCTGGAAGACGCGTCCGGTTGACCCGCCGGCTCCTGCAGGCTCGGTGGCGCTCATGCCCGGATTGTAGGGGGAGCCGCGAGAGTCACCGCCGGCGCGTGTTCGGCCGAGAGTTCTTCGCGGATTCTGCCCGCAATCTCATCTTCCACGACCGAGTCGGGATCGCGCAGTTCACCCATCGTGGCTTTCACCCCGACCAAGCTCGCGTACAGCGGAGGACAGGTCGGGCAGCCCGCCAGATGTCCCTCTACCAGCCCCTTCGTCCGATCGTCGAGTTCGCCGTCCAGGTACGCCGACACGTGGCGGCGGGCCTGCCAGCAGCGGATCGGCTGAGCCAAGCTGGCTCTCCGGCGGGCATCGTCTGATGCGAGGGCACTCACGAGCATCATCCTTCCCCGGCGGAGGCGCTGCTTCGCCGCCGGCAGGCCGATCTCCATCGCGTCGGCGATCTCGCTGGCAGTCCAGCCGATGGCGTCGTGGAGGATCACCGGGACACGGTAGATGACCGGCAACCGAGCCAGGGCATCCTGGAGCTCGTCTCGCAGCTCGGCCCGCTCGAGCACTCGCTCCGGCTGAACCGAGTACGAGTCGTCCCGCCAGTCTTCCTCGACGGCCTCGACATCGAGCTCGTCGTGGTGGCGGCGGGAGCGGTCGATGATCCGATTGACGAGACTGCGCCGTAGCCAGGCCGGCAGTGCCGACGAGTCCCGGAGCTGATCTCGCCGGCGCCAGGCCCCGACGATCGTCTCCTGGGCACAGTCCTCCGCCTGGTCGGAATCGGTGACCAGGCGGGTTGCCAGGCGGACGAGCCATGGGAGCTCGGCCGCGAGCCGGGCCGCGAAAGCGTCGCCCTCATCGGCCCGGTCCGCAGTGTCGATCGTCGCGTGTGGATCGGTCATCGACTCATCGGCGTGACGGCAGCGTCGAGACCCGGAGAATCGCGTAGAGCGGGCAGAAGCCGACGACGCCGGTCACGAGCAGGATCGCTCCGACGAACCCCGCAAGATAGAGCCACGGCGCGGCGACGGAACCAGTGGCGACGAGAGCGAAGAGGGCGACGGCCAGGACGATCCGGACGACGCGGTCGATAGGATGCTCGTTGATCTGCAGTTTCACGGGGTCTTCTCCTTGATTCGCGGCCGACGATCGGCCGCTCTACTCCAAGGACGAGATGGCGCTCGAAAAGGATACCGAACCTCTCAGGCAGCCGGCCCCAACGGTCTGGATCGCACCTCGTCGTCCGATCTTCGATCGCGCCGAACTGCTACGCTCGGACCATGGTGGGCTCCGACTACTGGTCTCGCTACTACGCCGTGACCGTCGACCGTCCAGCGTGGGAGACGGTGAAGCTGGCGCTCCAGCTATTCGCCGCAGACGATGCCGAACACCCGCGCAAGCGTTTCGCCGTAGACCTTGGCTGCGGGGCGGGCCGAGACGCGCGAGAGCTCCTGCGAGCAGGCTGGAGCGTTCTGGCGATAGATCGAGAGGCCGGTGCGATCGAGACGCTCCGGGCCGCCACATCGCCGCAGCTCCGTCTGGCTCTCAAGACCCGAGTGGCCAACCTTGCCACTGTAGACGTACCGGCGTGCGATCTCGTCAACGCCAGCCTCTGCCTTCCCTTCCTCGCTCCCGAGCCGTTCTGGCGGACATGGGAGCGAGTACTCGCAGCGCTGGCCGTCGGCGGGCGAGTCGCGGCGATGCTGTTCGGAGACCGCGACGGCTCGGCCTCGGATCCCACGATGACGTGCCCGTCGCCCCAGACGATCCGCGCGAGCCTCGCCTCGTTCGAGATCGAACACTGGGTCGATCGCGAAGAGGAGACTCAGACCGCGCTCGGGGAGCCGCACCACTTCCACCTGGTCGAGCTGGTCGCCCGCCGGGTGAAGTAGCGTCGGACCATCCTTCCCGGCATTTCCACGACCGGGCCAGGACCGGGCGCCCCGGAATATCTAAGCAGTCTACTCAGGGCCAAAGGGCTGGCACGACGTGACATGCGGAAGGGGACATATGCAGGCAGGTCATCTATTCATATACCACGAATAGCTCCCAAGCCCGGAGTCGCCCAATGTCGAACCCCTTCCAGGTCTCGCGCGAACACAGCCATGTCTTCCGGCTCGTGTCGACCGCGCCCACAGGCGAGCGCTGAGCCGTGTTGCGACCCGAGGACGGCATCTACGGCCTTCAGGCCTCGCTCCTCAAGACGATGGCCAGCCCCCGCCGCCTCGAACTGATCCATCTCCTGAGCGAAACCGGCCCGATTGAGGTCAGGAAGATCGCCGAGCATTTCGGCGATCGCCAGCCGGCGATCTCGCAGCATCTCGCCGCGCTGCGCAGCGTCGGCCTGGTGGAAGCCGTTCGCGACGGGCGAGAAGTCCGCTATCGACTCGCCGACCCCGAGATCGTGGCCGCTTGCAGCCTGATGCGCCAAGTTCTGATTCGACGGATCGCTCGGCTAGGCGATGTGGCTGCTGCGTACACCAGCCGATCCGAAGGGACAGAAGGTCAGGTGGGAACGATCGGGCGAGACCCTGTCACGAGCGCATTCCCGCCGAGCTGAGCCCGGTCACAACACCCTCGCGAATCAGCCACCTGCAGTAATCGGAGATCAGAGATGAGCGCCCTCAACGTAACCGAGCTCGAAGCCGTCACCGCCGCCGAGATCATCGACGCCCGGGGAGCGGCCTGCCCCGGTCCCCTCCTCGACGCCAAGAAGGGGATGGGCAAGATCGCAATCGGCGACGTGATCGAGGTCTGGTCCAGCGATCCGGCGACGAAGTCCGATATCGGCGCGTGGGCCGGCAAGGTGGGCCACGAGTTCCTCGGCGTCATCGAGGACGACGGCTACGACCGGGTCTTCATTCGACGCGGCAAGTAGCGCGACCGGCGCCGAGCGAGGCAGCGAGACCCTCGCTCGACCGTGCAACGCATCGCAGGAGCACCCGATTGATGACCGCGCTCGCCGCCGCCCCGGTTGACACCAAGGCGCGGACCGCCGCACCGCGGATTCTCGTCTTCTCGACCAACAACATCTCCGATCCGGGCATCGACCTGGCCGGCAGCGCCCACCTGCACTACTCGCCCGGAGTGAGGGTCATCAGCCTGCCCTGCACGAGCGGCATTCGGCCGTCGTGGATCCTTCATGCCGTTCAGCAGGGATTCGATGGGGTCTTCATCGCGTCCGACGGAGACGAATGCGCCTACCTGCCGGATTGCGCCAAGAGGGCGTCGCGCATCGTGGCGGAAGCCCAGACCCTTCTCAAGGCGAACGGCTTCGAGGGCCAACGGCTGAAGATGGCGGCCATCTGCTCGGTCTGCGCCGAGAACTTCGCCAAGCACATGACGCAATTCTCGGAGGCGCTCGCCGCGCTGCCGAGGCCCGGAGCCAACTGATGACCGATTACGACGCCCTCGTCGTCGGCAGCGGCATCGCCGGCATGGAATCCGCCCTCAAGTTGGGCGACATGGGCTACAAAGTCTTGCTCGTGGAGAAGGAGGCCAGCGTCGGCGGTCGGATGATCCTGCTCAGCAAGGTCTTCCCCACCCTGGACTGCGCCAGCTGCATCTCTACGCCGAAGATGGCCGCCTCGATTCACCATCCGAACGTGACCGCCCTGACCTACACCGAGGTCGACGGCATCTCGCGGGACGGCGACGGCACATTCAAGGCCACGATCCGCCGGAAGCCGCGCTTCGTGGACGAGGCGGCCTGCACCGGCTGCCAGCTGTGCGAGACGGCCTGCACCGTCGCCGTGCCGGACCAGTTCAACGCCGACATGGTCGCGCGCCGGGCCGCGTACATCGCCTTCCCGCAGGCCGTGCCGAAGAAGGCCGTTCTCGAGCGCGCCGGCACCTCGCCGTGTACGTACACCTGTCCTGCCGGGATCAAGGCACACGGCTACGTATCGCTCATCCGCAGCGGCGAGTACGAGAAGGCATTCCAGCTCGTTCTGGAAGCGACGCCGCTGGTCGGCACGCTCGGCCGAGCCTGCTACGCACCTTGCGAGGGCGAATGCACGCGCGGCTCGCTAGAGGGGACACTCCCGATTCGGCGCCTCAAGCGCTTCGCCGCCGACCGGCACTACCAGGCGATCGATGGGCCCGGCGTTGAGGTCGCGCCGGCCAACGGCAAGGGAGTTGCCGTTGTCGGTTCCGGGCCGGCCGGCCTGACCGCCGCCTGGCAGCTCGCCCGCCGGGGTTACCGCGTCAAGATCTTCGAGGCCGCCCCGGTTGCGGGCGGTTTCCTGCGCCTGGCCATTCCCGCGTATCGTCTGCCGGCCGAGGTCGTGGATCAGGACATCTCCAACGTAACCGGTATCGGCGTCGAGATCGCAACGGACTCGCCTGTCACGGATCTCGAGGCGCTGCGCCGCGACGGCTTCGATGCTGTGCTCGTGGCGACCGGGACGCCGCTCTCGACCAGCCTGAACGTCCCGGGCGAGAAGCTCGACGGCGTCGTGAGCGGTCTGCAATTCCTGCGCGCCACCAGGCTCGGCTCCGCGGCTGACCTGACCGGCAAGCGCGTCGTGGTCGTGGGCGGCGGCAACGTCGCCATGGACGCCGCGCGGACCGCCGTACGCATGGGCGCCACGGAGACCACGATCGCCTACCGCCGCGGGCGCCAGGAGATGCCGGCCCACAAGACCGAGGTCGACGACGCAGAGCGCGATGGCGTCCGTTTCTCGTTCCTGATGGCACCGGTCGAGGTCGTTGACGACGGCTCCGGCAAGGTCACGGGACTGCGGTGCCAGCGCATGGCCCTCGGCAAGCCGGACGCGTCGGGTCGCAGGCGCCCCGAGCCTATCAAGGGCAGCGAGTTCGTCCTCCCCTGCGACACCGTTCTGGTCGCGATCGGGATGGCGCCCGAAGGATCCGCCTTCGGCGGGCGCTGCGCCTCGAACGCAAACGGCACCCTCGTCGCGGATCCGGCAACTCTCCAGACGGGAGTCCCTCACGTGTTCGCAGCTGGCGACGTCACGACAGGCGCCTCGGACATCACGCGGGCCGTCGGCCAGGGGCGTCGGGCCGCGCACATGATCGACCGCTGGCTGAGGGGCGAGCCTCTCGCCGGGTTCGAGATGGACGAGGCCCTGCCGGTCGTGGACAAGACGAAGGTTCTGACCCGCCAGGTCGGCTACACGCACAGCACCGCGCCCGAATCCGCGTCCGGTTCGACCGTCAAGCGGGACTTCGCCGAGATCGAGGCGCCCATGACCGAAGCCGAAGCGCTTGCGGGCTCAAGCGACTGCCTCGACTGCGGCGTCTGCTCCGAGTGCCAGGAATGCGTTACGGCATGCCCGTCGGATGCGATCCACCTCGACATGCGCGAGCAGATCGAAGAAGTGAGCGTCGGGGCGGTGGTCGTCGCTACGGGCTACAAGCTCTTCGCCGCCGACGCCAAGCCCGAGTACGGCTTCGGCCGCTACAAGAACGTGATCACGGGCATGCAGATGGACCGTCTCCTCGCCCCGACGCGGCCGTACAACACGGTCCTTCGCCCGGGCGACGGCAAGGTTCCCGAGCGGATTGCCTTCATCCTTTGCACCGGCTCACGCGACGAGACTGTCGGCAACCCTCTCTGCTCGCGGTTCTGCTGCATGTACTCCATCAAGCAGAACCAGCTGATCATGGGAGCTCTGCCGCTGGCCGAAGTCACGGTCCACTACATGGACATCCGGGCGCCGGGCAAGCGTTACGACGAGTTCTACGAAAGCGCCAAATCGATGGGCGCCACGTACGTCAAGGGCCGCGTCGCGAAGATCACCGAGAAGGACGACGGCAACCTGATCCTGCGCTACGAGGACATCGAACACGGCGGGGCGCTCGTCCAGGCCGAGTACGACATGGTCGTCCTGGCAGTGGGCGTCCAGCCGAACCGGGAGGTCGACCGCCTGTTCAGCGGCGACGATCTCGCGCTCGACGTCTACGACTACGTAGCCGAGCCCAACGAGGACATGGACCCAGGCCGGACCAGCATCCCGGGCGTCTTCGTCGCTGGCGCGGCATCAGGTGCCAAGGACATCACGGACTCGATCCTGCACGCCGGAGCGGCCGCAGCTCAAGTGGCAGCTCACCTGGAGAGCCTGAAGGTGCCGGCATGAGTAAGCAGCCAGCAAGCGAGCGGCGGCTCGGCGTCTACGTCTGCCACTGCGGTGGAAACATCTCCGACTATGTAGACGTGCAAGCCGTCGTCGACGCCGTGAAAGACGAGCCCGGCGTGGTCGTGGCGAAACACACCATGTTCGCCTGCTCGGATGCGGGCCAGCAGGAGATGGAAGAGGACATCGCCGCCAACGATCTGGACGGTCTGGTCGTGGCCTCGTGCTCGCCCAAGCTCCACGTCGTGACGTTCCGGGGCGTGGCCAAGCGGTCCGGCATGAACCCCTACGAGTACAACCAGGCCAACATCCGCGAGCAATGCTCCTGGACCCACACGGATGACCCGGCCGGTGCCACGAGCAAGGCCATCGGCCTGGTCCGGGGCGTCATAGCGCGCACCCGTCTTTCCGAAGCGCTCGAGCCGCTCGTCGTCGAGACTACGCAGAAAGCGCTCATCATCGGCGGTGGGGTCGCTGGTCTGAGAGCAGCCATCGGCCTGGCGGACATCGGGCTCGGCGTATTCCTTGTGGAGCGCGAGGCCGAGCTGGGTGGTTGGGTTGGACGGTTCGGTCCGATCTACCCGCACGAACGCAATGGCCACGAGCTGATCTCCAGCCTGATCGAGGAGGCCAGGAAGCGGCCGGCGATCAAGATCTTCACCGGAGCCGAAATCGTCAGCAAGACCGGCAGCTTCGGCAACTACGCGGTGGGCGTCCGAGTCGCGACCGAACCGCCCCAGACGATTCAGATTGAAGTCGGCTCGATCATCGTCGCCACCGGCTTCGACTCGTATCGACCGGCCGACGGGGAGTTCGGCAGCGGCATGGACGGCGTCGCCACCCTGCCCGAGTTCAAGGAGTTGATCGATGCCGCCGCGGGAGCGGGCCTGCGCTATCGGGGCAAACCGGTCCGGAGCCTGGCCTACATCTACTGCGTCGGGAGCCGCCAGCCCGACGGCAACGAGTACTGCTCGCGCTTCTGCTGCACCGCGACGGCGCATGCCTCGATCCGCGTCGCCGAACTGGACCCGAATGTCCGCCAGTACCACCTGTATCGCGACATCCGGACCTACGGTGCATTTGAGCTGCTGTATACCCAGGCGCGCAAAGACGGGGCGATCTACGTCAAGTTCCCCGACGACGCGCCGCCGGTCGTGGCCGCTGACAAGTCCGGTGGGCTGACCGTCACCGTCCGAGACCTGCTCTCCGGTGACGAAGAGCTGGAGATCCCGGTCGATTTGGTGGTCCAGGTGACCGGCATGGTGCCTCGGGCGAACACGGACCTCGTCGGCCTCCTCAAGCTGCCACTGGGCAAAGACGGTTTCTTCAACGAGATCCACCCGAAGCTGCGGCCGGTGGAGACCATGGTCGACGGTGTGCTCATCGCCGGGGCATGCCAGGGACCCAAGAGCTCGGCCGAGAGCGTGGCTTCGGGTCTGGCTGCGGTCACGCAGAGCGCGTCCGTACTCAAGAAGGGTTCGGCCGAGCTGGATCCACTCGTCGCCACGGTCGATCCGGACGCTTGCACGTGGTGCGGCAAATGTCTCGACGCGTGCCCATACGGCGCCATCGAGCAGCTTTCGCTCAACGGCCGCGAGGTCGCGACGATAAGCGTGGCCGGCTGCAAGGGCTGCGGCGGATGCGTCCCGGTGTGCCCAGAGAACGCCATCGACCTGCGCGGCTACACCGACGCCCAGATCACGGCGATGATCGACGGCCTGCTCCAGGAGGCCATCGCATGACCGCAGTCAAACGGGAGATCAGGGAGATCGTCCGCGAGGAGCCGTTTATGCGGGGCCGGATCCTTGCAGCCCTCGCCGAAGGGCCCCACACAGTCCCGGAGATCGCCGAAGCTATCGGTCGGCCGGCCAATGAGGCGATGTACTGGGTCATGGGGATGCGCCGCTACGGCTGGGTCCGTGAAGTCAAGGAAGCCGCGGTGGATGGCTACTTTCGATACCAGGCAGTAGCCAGGGAGCAGCGGTCATGACGACTCGCGTCGACCGAAACCTCTACCCCGAACTGCAGCGCTACGGCGCCACAGACATCTCGGCCTGCTTCAACTGCGGAGTCTGCACCGCGATCTGCCCTCTTTCCGTCGACGGAGCGTCGTTCCCGCGGCGGATGTCGCGCTACGCCCAGCTGGGGATGCGAGAGAAGCTCCTCTCCAGCCCCGAACTGTGGTCGTGCTACGGCTGCTCAGAGTGCACGGATTCATGCCCGACCCAGGCCGACCCGGCCTCGTTCATGGCCGCGGCTCGCCGCTACGCCGTAGCCAGCTACGACCGGACCCATCTGGCCCATTACCTGGCCACCTCGAAGGTCTTCGCCCTCGTCTTCGTGACAGCCCTGGTCGGGTTGCTGGCGGCGTTCATGTACTCCGTCCACAAACCCGTCGACGGCTCGACGCTGGCCTTCTTCGACTTCGTTCCCTCCGATGCGATCCACAACATGGGCATCGCCGTCATGGCGATCATGGGAGCGGCCGCCCTGATCGGGCTCCTGGAGATGGTCCGGCGTGTCTTGCGCGGCCCCGCCACGGGCGCGGCGAAGGCCACGGTTCGTAAGACGGCGGACGCAGCCTGGAACGCCGCGGCCGTGGAGTCGTTGGCCCAGACCCGCTTCCGCCAAGACTGCGCCGACGCCACCGAGACCCGGCCGTGGTATTCCCAGCGCTGGTTCATCCACTTCGCCACGATGTGGGGCTTCCTGGGCCTGCTCGGCGCCACGATGCTCGACTACGGGCTGGAGTTGGCGGGCCTGAAGGCGACCGGAACGCCGGTGCCGATCTGGTATCCGGTCCGAGTGCTCGGCACGCTGGCCGGCGCCGCGCTGATCTACGGCACAACGGTCCTCATCGTCCGCAGGCTGCGCCGCAGCGACCGTTCGAGCCTACACTCGACAACGTCCGACTGGACGTTCCTGTCGATGCTGTGGATCGCCGGCGTGACCGGCTTCATCCTGGAGCTCGGGCTCTATCTTCCCAGCGCGCCGTCATGGGGTTATCCGATGTTCCTGGTCCACGTCGCGGTAGCGATGGCCCTCGTGCTGTTGGTCCCGTTCGGCAAATTCGCGCACGTCCTGTACCGTCCGGTCGCGCTCTTCGCCATCCGGTTGCGGGGCTAGGAGGCTGATCATGGCGAGCAAGCGAAGGAACGGAGGCCCGGGTTCGCGTTCGGCCGCGCCGGTCAGCCGAGGCAGGGCCGCGCCGGTCAGCCGAGGCAGGGCCGCGCCGGCCGCCACGGACCGGAACAGGCTCTACCTGGCTATCGCCGGCGGTGCCTTGGCCTTGCTGGCCGCGTTCGCGATCGCTTTCGTCGCGCTCGCCGGCGGCGGTTCCAAGGCCGCGCCCAGCCTGTCCACCGGCCAGACGATCGTCCAGGGCCAGGGGGGCCAATGGACCAACGTCACGCCGGACCGGCTGGCCCAGATGATTCAAAGCAAGGACTTCACGCTGGTGAACGTCAAGACGCCCTACATCGGCGAGATCGATGGCACCGACCTCTACATCCCGTACGACCAGCTCACCGCCCGCGCCTCGGAGCTGCCTTCCACCAAGTCGGCCAAGATCCTGGTCTACTGCCGCAGCGGGGCGGAGAGCGCCCAGGCCGCGCAAACGCTCCTGAACCTCGGCTACACCAACCTCTGGAACCTCGATGGCGGCATGAATGCCTGGCAGGCGTCCGGGCGGACCCTGGTCCAGAAGAACCGCCAGTAGAGCGCCGACGGCGGCTCCAGCCCGGCCTCGAGAGTGATCGCAGGGCCGCCCGAAGCCTTTCTACCTGTCCATTTGACACGCGGCCACGCGGTCTCGGAACCAGGAGCCGCTCAAGCCAGCCATATCTCTAGAGGAGCACCATTCGTGAAGATCGCAATCGCTACCGATGACGGACGTACTGTCAGCCACCACTTCGGACGGGCCGCCTACTACTCAGTCCTGACCGTCGAAGACGGCGCCGTGGTCGCACGCGAGATGCGTCCCAAGTTCTCGCCTCACGGGTCCGGCATTGAGGTCCATGAGGAGCGCGAGGCGGGCCCGCACGGAGTGGGCCCTGCCTCGGATGCCCGCCACGATCAGATGGCGGCGGCCATTGCCGACTGCTCCGCGGTCATCTGCGGCGGGATGGGCAAGGGTGCATACGATAGGCTCGCGGCCAACGGCATCAGGCCCGTCGTGACCGACCTCCAGGACGTCGACGAGGCCGCCATCGAATGCGCGACCGGACGCATCGTCGATCACGCGGAGCGGCTGCACTGATCGTTGTCTCATAGACCGAGCCGTTGGGCCTTCCTGCGGCTCCGAATAGGTGGAGGACGCCGTCATGCTACATATCGTGGTTATGAGGCATAACGCTGAGAGCTTGGCCTTCCGCTCCGAGGAGCACCAGAAGAACGAGCGAACCGCGTTCACACGGCTGCAGGCACTGGGCAAGGATCACGACGCCCGCCTCGAGGGCGCGTGGGTCAACACCGGCGCGCACACTACGTTCGCCCTGGTCGACGCGCCCAGTGCTCACGTGGTGAACAAGCTCCTCGAATTGTCCGGGATCGTCGCGTGGGAAGACGCGACCGTCTACGCCGTCACGCCCGTGGAAACGCCGGAGACGCAGTAGGCCGCCACGGCCCACTGATCCGACCACCAGCTCCCGACCTCCTTGGTAGCGGATCGTGCATTTGCGCAATGGCTCTTGCGCTGCTCCGAGGAACCCGAGGCGAGCGGGGCCAGCTCCATGATGATCGGGGCGACATTCGTTGGCCGGATCCCGGACTCTTGACGCACCTGTCGTTGGGGTGTACGTGGGGGTCCAGGAGGGTTGACGATGCAGAACTTGCCCCGAGTGTCCCACGAGCACCACGACCGACTGTTGCTCTACGTCGACCAGCTGAACTCGCTCGCCGACCGCCTGAGCAGCGACTCCCTGGACACGACCAGGCTCATCGAGGGACTGCCGGAACTACGGGAGCTTCACGACGGCCTGACGAACATGCTCATTCCGCACATGGAGGCCGTCGAGGCGGCCGTCTATCCCACCCTCGAACGGCTCCTGGCCGACCGTCAGACGACGGCCCCCATGGCCCGCGAGCATGTCGAGATTCGTCGGCTCGTGGGGGCGATCGGCGAGTTCGCCGAGCACCCTCAGGCCCACGCCGACCGGGGCGCCGTGCTGGCGCTGCGCCGCGTCCTCCTGCGGCTCTACGCTCTGCTCAAGGCGCATCTCTCGGAAGAAGAGCTGTACATCCCCATCCTGGAGGACAACTTGACGCCCGCGCAGGAGGCGGCGCTCGCGCGGGCGCTCGACCACGTGGCGGCGGAAAGGCTGTAGCTTCGAAGCTCGAGTACCACCGCCGACCTGAAGTCAGTAAACCCAGGGCAGAAGCCGCTTGGTGTGGCTGCGGTAGTTGTCGTAGTCAGCGAACTGGTCGGTCAGCCAGATCTCCTCACGCCGCGACTTTAGGTTGAAGAAGGCGGCGAGGACGAGGGCGCCGAGAAGGGCGAGCGGCGAAGCTGTCCACAGGCCCCAGCCCGCGGCGCCCAGGATCAGGCCGCCGTAGATGGGGTGGCGAACCAGACTGTACGCACCCGACTCGACCAGGCGAGCCCCCGCCAGCGGCCTCGGGAACGGCGTCAGGTTCTCCCGGAGGTCGAACAGGCCTCGCAGTGCCAGGATGGCCCCACAGCCGATGAGCAGCAGGCCGGCCGTCATTCCGACTGGGAGCGCCGACCCGCCCCAGGCGGGACCTACTCTCCCGGCAAGGGCGATGCCGGCAAAGAGGACCAGCTGGATCAGGAACCACCCCTGGCCCCGGCTGCCCAGGTCCGGGAGCCGCGACGCCCTCACCGCCTAGCCCGCAAGGTTTGGCTGTCGCTGTCCCAGGGCATCCGGATCGGCGTGAGGTCCCGTAACGACGACCTCGCCCTCGATCGGAGCCGCGCCGCCGAGGATGCGGAATCGGTGATGAATCTCGACTGTGCCCGCCGAGAGCATCGCCGCCACTGAGCAGTACCTGGTGGCCGAGAGCTCGATCGCCCGTCGTACCGCGGACTCGTCGATGGCTGGACCCTCCACGATGTGGATCACGTCTGCGCTCGTGTAGATGGCCGGCTGGCGGTCGTCGCGCTGGTTCGCTGTGACCGAGACCTCGTAACGGGTCACGACTTGCCGCTTCTTCTGGAGGATCGACATCACGTCCATGCCGGTGCAACCGACCTGGCCGACGAGCAGCATCTCCACGGGGCGCGGGCCGGCGTTGCCGTCGGCGTCGTCCAGCACGATCTCGTGGCCGGATCCGGTCCGAACGGTGAAGCGCATGCCGGGCCCGTCGAAGCGGGCTACGGACGACTTGACGATCACTGGGGATTCTCCTTGGAAACGGGACGGCGGACGATCAGAAGCGAGTCGATTGGGCCTCGGCCCGGAGGCGGAACACGGCGGACGACTTCCGCTCGCTCGACTTCGAGCGACGGATCGGCTACCAGGAGGTCGGCTGCGATCTCGTCCGCGGTGAACAGCCTCTGGGGATCGGGTCCACCCTCACCTTCCGTGGCGTTCAGGCGGTCATGGCCGATCACGAGCAGCCGGCCGCCCGGGGCCACGGCGGCCGCCGCTCCGGCGTAGATGGGCCGGCGTTCGTCCGGCGGCACGTGCAGGTAGACGATGGCTACGAGGTCGAACGACCGGGCCGGGGGAGTCCAGTCGAACAGGTTGCGCTCCAGCCACTCGACCGAGACACCGGCGGCATCCGCTTTCGCCCGTCCGTTGGCAAGCCCGACCGGCGACCAGTCCACGGCGGTTGTGCGCCACCCCTGCGCGGCCAGCCAGACGGCGTTTGTGCCGCTTCCGGCGGCCAGCTCGAGAGCGGTGCCGCGCGACAGGCCGGAGGCGCCCAGTACGAGCGTCGGATTCGGTCCCTCGCCCTCGAAATCGCCCGCCTGGTGTCGAGTGTCCCACTGGATTCGGCGCTCGTCGGCTACCACGATCTACTCCCTCTCCAGCGGCCGATTGGTTCGAGCCCAGGCATCCGTTCCGCCACGGACCGAGGCCGCGCCCTCGAATCCCGACGTCAACAGGAAATCCGTCGCGGCAAGGCTCCGACTGCCGCTCTCGCAGATGATGAGGATTCGCTTGTCTCGGGGGAGGTCGGCGGCTTGCCGAGCGAACTGGCTCAGAGGGACGTTGAGCGCGCCGGGGACGCGACCCCGTCGATACTCCCAGGCCTCACGGACATCCACCAGGCGAACTCCGCCGTCGCGCAGGAATTCGTCGAGCTCTTCGACGCTTATCTCGGGCGTGGCCCGGCGAGAGAACGACTGCACCATCTGCTCTAGCTCCGTACGGGGTTTACGTGCTTCCTTCTTCTCAGTTGGCGAGCAGGCCGAGCGCGCTGTCGATCCGAGCCTGGTCGAAACCCACGATCGGGCTACCGTCGACCTCGATGACCGGCACGCCCATCTGCCCGGTCCGGCGCACCAGATTTCGCGCGGCCGCCGGGTCGCGGCTGACATCCACGTCGCGGAACGGAACCCCACGGGTGCGGAGATACGTCTTGGCGCGCATGCACCAGACGCACGTGGGCGACGAGTAGACGATGACGCGATGCGTCCCGCCCGTGGAAGTGGCCTTATGCGAGAGGTAGCTACCCATCAGTCCGACTCCAGAGATGCGATTACCCGGCCGAGACGCTCTCGAGCCTCCGCGGCCACATTCTTGACTTCGATCGATTCGGCGATCCCGACGACCGCCAGGGGATCCATGGCCTCGACGATGGTGTCCACGCCTTCCTGACGCAGGACTACGTTGCATGGCAGCAGCACGCCGACCGACGGCTCCGCTTCGAGCGCCCGGTGCGCCAGAACAGGATTGCAGGCGCCCAGGATCAGGTAGGGCGCCCCGTCAACGCCGAGCTTCGCCTTCATCGTCGCTGCGACGTCGATCTCGGTCAGGACCCCAAAGCCCTCGGCCTGGAGGGCAGCCTCTACCCGCGGTCGTGCCGCAGAAACGGGGCCGCCCAGTCGAATCCCGAGCGTGTAGCCGGAAGCATTGGTCATGATCGGCTCGACCCGGCGGCAGCACCGACTGGCCGCGCGAGATTGGACGACCAGCTTCTCGCCGGCCGCTTGAGATCTGTGAGAACCCTGCATACCTCGGCAAGGAGCCTGTTTCGCTCCGGGTCCCGATTCGCCTTATCTTTCATCGGTGCCTCTTGCGCGCCTCACCAGCAAGGTCGCTTGCCTGGCACACTAACACTTATTGCGTACTTGCGCAAGTAACAGATAAGGACCAGACCTTGTCGATCCGAACCCCCGGCCGATGACCCCGCAGGCCGACTTCGGCATATTCGCCGTCAGCGTGTGCGCCGGCCTGATCGGATCGCTGGCCGGAGTTGGGGGAGGGATTCTCGTGATCCCCGCCCTGACCTTCGTGTTCGGCGTGGACATCCACCTCGCCGTCGGCGCCAGCATCGTGTCCGTGATCGCGACGAGTTCCGGGGCCGCGGCGGCGTACGTCCGGGACCGCATGACCGATATGAGAATCGGCATGTTCCTGGAGCTGGCAACCACCACGGGGGCGGTGACGGGAGCGTTGCTGGCCGCCGTGGTGGCGCCGGCGTTCCTGTACGTCCTTCTGGGTGTGGTCTTGCTCGGCTCGGCTGCCATGCACGCAGGACGGCTGAACGAGGAGACGCCGCCGGCAGAACCGCCGTCGCGGATTGCCGCGGCGATGAAACTGAGCTCGTCCTATCCGGACCACCGGCTTGGCCGCGAGGTTCCCTACACCGCTCGGCGCGTGCCGCTCGGCTTCGCGCTGATGTGGATAGCCGGGGTCGTGTCGGGGCTGCTTGGCATCGGATCGGGTGTTCTCAAAGTACTCGCCATGGACGGAGCGATGCGTCTGCCGATGAAGGTCAGCTCGGCCACGAGCAACTTCATGATCGGGGTCACGGCCGCGGCCTCGGCCGGGATCTACCTGGGGCGCGGCGACGTCGATCCGCAGATCGCGGCGCCGGTTGCGCTCGGCGTGCTGGCTGGAGCGCTGATTGGGGCTCGGCTGCTCAACCGGGTATCGAACCGCGCGGTTCGGCTGGTCTTCCTGCCTGTGCTCGTGGCCGTGGGTATCGAGACCATTGGCCGCGGATTGGGGTTCGGACTATGAGCCCGCAGCGCTTTCGCCTGATGGTGAGCCTGGTCCTGGCGGTGGGCGTGGGCGTAAGCGCCACCCTCATCGGCGCGGGCTTCGTTGCGGCCCTGGCAGTCGGCTGGCAGGGGTCGCTTGTCGGGGTGACCACGACGGCGAGCGCGCCGACCACCGACTTCGGCGGGCTGACCTCCCGCTTGGGAATCCTGGAGCCGCTCGCCATCGCCCAGCTCGGACTTCTGACGCTGCTGGCCACGCCCGTAGTGCGAGTGGCGGCGTCGGTGGTCGCGTTCGCGTCCGAGGGCGACCGCCTCTACACCGCGATCACGGCAGTCGTGCTGGCGATTCTGCTGGCGAGCATATTCCTGCTGCGCTAGAGCGACGCCCTGTTGCCCGGCGGCACGCCCACCGGACCCGGGCAGGTCGAAGCTCGCCTAGATGAAGAGCGTGGAGTCGGCCTCGGTCATGAGCTGGAGCGCCGTGGCTGCCCCGACGGGTTCTTCCATGCCATCGAGCAGGTCTTCGCGCCGCAGGCCGAACATGTCCATGGTCATCTGGCACGGATAGAACTTGACCCCGAGAGCCATGGACATCTCGAGCAGATCCTTGGGCTTGGAGACGTTGTACTTCTTGGCGAGCTGGAACATCATCCACGGCCCCATGCCCATGAAGTTCATCTTGCTCAAGGGTCGGTGGCTGACGCCGGGCCGCTTCATGAAGGACATCATCTTCTGCATCCAGTTCTGGCCGGTGATGCGCTTCTTGTCCTTCACGAAGGTCTGAAGGCCCCAGAAGGTGACGAAGACCGAGGTCTCCATCTCCATGGCCGCGGCGGTGGAGGTCAGGATCATCGTCGCCCAGGTCTTCTCCAGCTCGCCGCTGTAGTCGATGATGACTAACTTCTTGGTCTTGATGGCGCCTTCGGACGAGGTCTGGATCACGGGGGCGGTTGCGACGGCGGACATTGGATCGTTCCTTTCGCGGCCAGCGGATCGCCTGCCTCGGCGTCCCCGCGGAGGCGCTGCTACTTGTGTCGAAACACGAAGCGGTACTTGCCATCGGCCGAGTCGGACTCGACGAGAGCGTTGCCGGTCGAACCGGCCCATGCCGCGAAGTCCTTGACCGAGCCGGGATCCGTAGCGACGACCTCGATCAGCTCCCCGGAGGCGACGGTCCTGATCGCCTGGGTCGCCTTGAGAATCGGCAGCGGGCACGATAGGCCGGTTGCGTCGACCTTGAGCTTGATGTCGAGATTGCCCACGCGATCTGCTCCTTGCTGGTTCGTGGCCGATCCGCTTCGCTCTCTCAGCGGTTGGATCGGCTGGCTAGATGAATACGATCTGGCCCTCGCCGGCGTTGATGTAGAAGGCGGCCACGCCTTCGATACCGTTCACCAGGGGATCGAGATCCGACTGCTTGAGCTTCAGGAGATCCATCGATGCCGAGCAGGCCTGGATGTCTACCTCGCCGAGCTCCTTGGCCATGCGCAGCGCGTCGGCCCAATGGGCCTGGCCTGTCCTTGCGGCAGCGTCGAACGCGAGCTTGCCGGCCTCTCCGGCCTCGGGCGCAAGGCCGTGATCGGCCGCGATCCGGTCGGCCCGGAACGCGTTCAGACCCCAGTACTGCAGGAAGATCTTCACCGGCTTGCCGAGGGCGGCCGCACCGGCGACGAGGGTCGCGGCGGCCTGGAGCTTATCGTCCGTGCCGGAGAAGAGCACCAGGGAGATCGTTTCGTCCATGGTTGGCCTCAGCTGATTGTCTGGTTGGCGGCGGCCGCGGACGCACGTCCTGCGAGCACTTCGGCCGGGGTTCGCGTGGCTGCCTGGGAGATTCGCGAGAGCCTGCGCACGAGCACGCCGCGCATCGTTTCGCAGGCGCAGATGATCTCGGGGTCGCTCAGGCGGTAGTGGACCTCACGGCCCACCCGCTCTGATTCGACGACGCCCGCCGACCGCATCAACGCCAGGTGCTGGGAGACGTTGGGCTGGCTGATCCCAAGCTCTTCAGCCAGCCTGCTTACCTCGTGCGGACCCTCGGCCAGAAGGTGGATGATCTCGAGCCTCTTGGGGTTTGCGAGCGTCTTGAGCACTTCCGCTTGGAGTCGGTACACCTCGTCCATGCCAGGCATTCTTGGTCATATGCGCAGGTGCGCATAGGTACAGGGGTCCCCAGCTTGCGGGCCGAATGGCACGCCGACCGGCATGAGCATGCATCTACGGACCGCTTGACCCGGCACTACGGGCGCGAACTGGCCGTGGCGCCTGACGAATGACTACAGGCCTGCACCCGCTCGGCTCAGCAGATGCGGGGCAGCTGCTCCCCCACGAGCATGTCCACGATCCGCTGCGAGCCCACGATCGTGCGCATCGCGACCATTCCCGGATGGTCCGCCACGACGCGGCCGATCTCCACGGCCTCCACTCCCTGAGGGACGGCGCGCATGGCCGCCAGAACGGCCTCGGCCGAGGAGGCGGGCACGACGGCCACGAGCTTGCCCTCGTTGGCGACGTGGAGCGGATCCAGGCCGAGCATCTCGCAGGCGGCGCGAACGGGTCCGGGGATCGGGATAGTCTCCTCGCGAAGGTCTATGCCTACACCGGAGGCGGTCGCGATCTCATTGAGCGCCGACGCCAGGCCGCCCCGCGTCGGGTCGCGCAGGACGCGCACCTCCGGGCAGGCTGCCACGATCGCGGCCACAAGCCCGTTCAGCGGTTGGGTGTCCGAGGCGATCTCCACCTCGAAGTCGAGCCCCTCGCGAACGCTCATGATCGCGACGCCGTGCAGGCCGATCGGGCCGGACAGGATGAGGGCGTCCCCGACTGAGGCGCGATCGGCCCCCACGGTCACTCCAGTGGCAACCAGCCCGATGCCGGCGGTGTTGACGAAGAGCCCGTCCGCCGCCCCACGACCGACCACCTTGGTGTCGCCGGTGACGATTCGAACCCCCGCCCGAACGGCGGCCCGAGCGACCGACTCGGTCACCTTCTGCAGCTCCTCCATCGGCAGTCCTTCTTCGATCACGTAGGCAAGCGAGAGCGCCAGCGGCTGGGCGCCCATCATTGCCAGGTCGTTGACGGTGCCGTTGACCGCCAGCTCCCCGATGTCGCCGCCGGGGAACTCGAGCGGGCTGACGACGAACGAATCGGTCGTGAAGGCGAGGCGCTGGCCGGCGACCTCCACTACGGCCGCATCGTTCAATGGACCGCCTGGGGCGGCGGCGGCCAGGGCCGGTCCGATCACGTCGCGCATCAGCGCCGCCGAGAGTTGGCCGCCCGACCCATGGCCGAGCAGGACCCGAGCCAGTTCGGGGATCGGGGCCGGGCAGACCAGGTTCGCCGGATCCGGGGCATCCGCAGGCGACCCGAAGGGATCCGCCACTGGCCGTCGCTCGCTCACCGCCCGCTCCGAGTCAGCTCGTAGAGCGGCACCGCCCTGGGAGTGGCGAGTCCTCGCCCCGCGGCGTGGTAGGCCGAGCACACGCCCTCGCTGGAAACCATCGGCGCCCCCAGGGGCTTCTGCGGGGAGCAGAGCACCCCGTAGGCCGTGCAGTCGAGCGGCGTCTTGGTGCCCTGCAGGATCGCCCCGGCGATGCAGGCCGGATGCTCGGCCGTGGTGATCGTGCCAACGTCGAAGCGTGCCTCAGCATCGAAACCGGCGAACTCCGGACGCAGGTGGTAGCCCGATGCCGGGATCATGCCGATGCCGCGCCACTTGCGGTCACCGATCTCGAAGACCCGGAAGACCGTCTCCTGGGCCTCGCGGTTGCCTTCTCGCTTCACGGCCCTGGCGTACTGGTTCTCGACGACCGCGCGGCCCTCCTCGAGCTGGCGGATCGCCATCAGGACGCCCTCCAGCAGGTCCAGCGGCTCGAAGCCGGTGACCACGATGGGGACGTGGTAGCGCTCGGCGATCGGCTCGTACTCGGTCCAGCCCATGACCGCGCAGACGTGGCCCGCGGCCAGAAACGCCTGCACCTGACAGGTCGGCGACTCGAGGATCGCGCTCATCGCCGGCGGCACGAGCACGTGGCTGACCAGGACGGAGAAGTTGCCCAGGCCCAGGCGCGCCGCCTGCCAGACCGCCATCGCGTTGGCGGGAGCGGTCGTCTCGAAACCGATGGCGAAGAAGACGACCTGGCGTTCGGGGTTGGCCGCCGCGATGCGAACCGCGTCCAGAGGCGAGTAGACGATCCGCACGTCGGCGCCGCGGGCCTTCAGGCTCAGCAGGTCCGTCGTCGATCCGGGCACCCGCAGCATGTCGCCGTAGCTCGTGAAGATGACGTCCGGCCGGGCGGCGATCGCCAGCGCCTTGTCGATCTGTTCGAGGGGCGTGACGCAGACCGGGCAGCCGGGCCCGTGGATCATCCTCACCCCGGCCGGCAGTGCCTCGTCGATCCCCTGCTTGACCAGAGTGTGGGTCTGACCGCCGCAGACCTCCATCAGTGCCCACGGCCGGGTGGTGACGCGGTGGATCTCGTCGACCAGCTTGCGGGCCAGCTGTGCGTCCCGGTACTCGTCGATGTACTTCATGCGGCCCCCGAACCGACGCCCGGAGGCGCGCCCGAGCCGCCCACCGCCGCCACGCCCGACGCCGTCTCACCGGGGCCCATGGCGCCGAGCTCCTGCGCCATCCCTTCGGCATCGATCGCCCGAATCATCTCCAGCGTTCGCAGCGCCTCTTCCTCGTCCACGTGGCTGATTGCGAAGCCGACGTGCACGATGACGTAGTCGCCCAGGGAGACCTCAGGCTCGTAGGCGAGGCAGGCTTCCTTCCGCACGCCCCCAAAGTCGACGATGGCCATCCGCAACGGACCATCGTCGCGGATCTCGACCACCTTGCCGGGGATGCCTAGGCACATTAGAAGCTCTCCTTGCCGGTTCCGCGGCCGCCGGGCCGCATCCCGAGATTGCGCACGCTACGTGGCTCCGGCCAGGCGAGCGGCTGCCACCGCGGCTTGACCGTAGCTGATCCCGCCGTCGTTCGCCGGGACCTTCTGGTTGGTATGGACCTCGAAGCCGTCGCCGGTCAGGCGCCGGACGAGGGTCGTCGCGAGCCACTGATTCTGGAAGACGCCGCCGGAGAGCGCCACGGCACGCAGGCCCGTGGCCGTGCGCACCTCGCCGCACAGCTGGCGGGTGACGGCTGCGACGGTCTCCTGGAAGCGGGCCGCCAGGCGTTCCACCGGCACGCCTTCGGCACGACCCTCCAGCAGCGACCGGAGGGTCGGCCGCGGGTCGTAGACGAGGAGGCCTTCCTGCTCAACAATCTCGTATGGAAGCGGCCGGCGGCTCCCCTCCTCCGCGAGCAGCTCCAGCTCCACGGCCGCTTGGGCTTCGTACTCGGCGACGTCGCGAATACCCAGCAGGCTGGCCGCGGCGTCGAAGAGGCGGCCGGCCGACGAAGCCACCGGGGCATTGAGCCCGCGAGCGAGCTGGACTCGAACGACCTCGACCTCGCGAGGGTCCAGCCGATCCAGAAACGCCCGGGTCAGCTCCGGGTCGATCCAGTCGGCGACCCTGCCCTCGGGCTCGAAGGCCTCGGCCGAAAGCAGGTATCCGAGCGCCATCCGATACGGCTTCTTGATCGCCAGCGCCCCGCCCGGCATGGCCGCCCGACCGAACCGAGCCACCCGCCGGTAAGTGGCGAGAGTAGCCACGAGCACCTCGCCGCCCCAGAAGGTGCCGTCGTCGCCCATTCCCAGGCCGTCGAATGCGACGCCGATGAACTCGCCGGTCAGCCCCGCCTCGGCCGCCGCGGAGGCGACGTGGGCGTGGTGATGCTGCACGCCGATGCGCCGGTTCTCGGGGAAGTTGCGGACTGCGAACTGGGTCGAGAGGTAGGCCGGATGGAGGTCGTGGGCGACCCATCGCGGCTCGATGTCGAGCAGACGCCGCAGGTGAGCCAGGTTCCCTTCGAAGGCCCTGTGCGTGAGCAAGTCCTCGAGATCGCCGGTGTGCGGAGCGACGTAGGCGCGCCGGCCGCGAGCCAGTGTGAACGTGTGCTTGAGTTCCGCGCCGACCGCGAGGATCGGCTCCGGCGTGGCGATCGGCAGGTCGAGAGGCTCCGGCGCGTAGCCGCGGCCGCGGCGGATCAGACTCTCGCGCCCGTCCACGACCCGCGTCACCGAGTCGTCGTAGCGAGCCCGGATCTCGCGGTCGTGGGACAGGAACGAGTCGGCAATCCCCGACAGCCGCTCCAGGGCCTCGGCGTCGTCCGTGGCCAGCGGTTCGTCGGCTAGGTTGCCGCTCGTCAGGACGATGGGCCGGCCCAGGCCTTCGAGCAGGAGGTGATGCAGGGGCGCGTACGGCAGGAAGAGGCCTACGCGGCGAGTCAGGGCGGCCGCGCGCTGCGGCTCGGCGCTGACCACGCCGTCGGCGAGTTGCGGCCCACCGCCCCGCTTGCCATCGCACGGCGACGGCGCGCCGTCCCGACGCCGCTCCACGAGGACGATCGGCCGCGCGGGCGAGGCCAGCAGCGCCTCCTCCTCCGGCGACAGGTCGGCCTGGAGCCTCGCGGCATCGATATCCCGCACCATCACCGCGAAGGGCTTGGCCCATCGATGCTTGCGGTCTCGGAGCCGGGCCACGGCAACCGGATCAGTGGCGTCGCAAGCCAGGTGGTAGCCGCCCAACCCCTTGACCGCGACGATTCGCCCCTCCCGCAGGTCGGCGAGGGCGGCCTGCAGCGCCTCTTCCCGGACTGCCGCCGGGGCGGCGTCGCTCGGCCTCCGGTAGCTCAGCTGCGGACCGCAGTCCGGGCACGCCACGGGCTCGGCGTGGAAGCGGCGGTTGGCGGGGTCGCGGTACTCTGCCTCGCACGCGGCGCAGAGCGGGAACTCGCGCATGCTCGTGCGGGCCCGGTCGTACGGCAGGTCCTCGATGATCGTGGCTCGTGGACCGCAATTGGTGCAGTTGGTGAACGGGTAGCGATAACGACGGTCGGCCGGGTCGGTCAGCTCGCGCAGGCAGTCGTCGCAGGTGGCGATGTCGGGCGGGAAGAGGCGCTCGGTCGAGGCAACGGCCTCGCTCTCTTCGATCTCGAAACCCGAGCCGGAGGCGATCTCGCGCTCTACCGGCCGAACCCGGACCTCCTCGACGCGTGCCCGCGGAGGGGCGTCCGATGCGAGTCGACCGGCGAAGGCCTCGACCGCATCCTGCGCACCGGCGATCTCGATCTCGACCTGGCCGGCTCGATTGACGACCGTGCCGTCGAGTCCGAGCTCAGTGGCGAGACGCCAGACGAACGGCCGGAACCCGACGCCCTGGACCACGCCATGGACTTCGATCGCCCGAACGACCCGCTCGCTGTTCGGCGTGAGTCTCACGGGACCGCCTCCAGCAGCTCGACGTCGATCTGCTCGTTGGCGAAGTCCGGGAGGGTCTCGGCGCCACAGCTTGGGCAGGGCGGCGCGAATTCCAAGGATCCGAACTCGGCGTCGCAGGTCGGGCAGTAGTGACCGAAGGGAACGCGGCGGATCTCGAGGCTCGCGACCGAGGCGGCCTCCTCCGGCATCTCGGCGACCAGATGGACTCGCATCCCGGCCTCGAATTCGGCCGGGTCGTGGTGACCGCCGCGCACGATCAGACGAACTTGCCCCACGCGCAGGCCGCTTCCGCGCAGCAGCTTCGCCACGCCTCGCGCCAGACCTGCTTCGTGCATTCGATCGAACCTCCGCTGGGGGACGTCCCGAAGCCGGGCTCGACCTCCCGCCGAGCGTGCGGACCTGCCGTTCGCCCGGCTCTATCTCACATCATCTCGCTGCAGTATCCGCCTGCCGAGCGGCCCGCACCTCGTGCCGAAGGTCCCGACTAGGTCCTGAGTGCGGGTAGGCGGTGCCACCTTCCCTGGGTGCTCGACATGAAGTCGTCAGCTCGATCCTACAATCGCGGCTATGACCTCGACGGAAGGCCCCGGATCGTCTCGGGAAAGCCGTCCTCGCCTCGCGCGGGCGACCGTGGGCGCTGGGATTCGGGCCTTTCGCCTGGACGACGAGCCCGCCCTTCGGCGCGTCATGACCGCCGCCCTCGAGGTCGACGCCTATCCCGGCTTCAGCTCCTGGGACCTGGACGGCGAGGCGGTCTCGATCGTCGGCGCACCCGACGATGTGGTGGTCGCGGTCGAGGATGACGCCGTGTGCGGCTACGTCAGCCCGGGCCACGATGATCTCACCGTCCATCCCGAATACCGGCGACGCGGCCACGGACGGCGGCTCTTCGCCGCCGGCCTGGAGCTGGCGGCGCGGGAGGGCTTGAGCGAAATCCGCCTCTACGTGCCATTGAGTGGCGCCGGCCAGGCGTTTGCTAGGGCGATGGGAATGTCGTATCGCTCCAGCATGTGGCGCCTGGACCTTGCGCCGGAAGCAGCCGTCCCCGAGCCGGTATTCCCCGTCGAGGTGGCCAGCCGCGCTTTCGGTGACTGGCTGTCGCTGCCACGATTCCTCGATCTGCTCAACGCCACCTTCGCCAGCCATCCCAGTCCCGTGTCTTGGACCCTTGGCGAAATCCAGCATGCGCACGACCAGCCCGATTTCGACCCGACAACGATCTTGCTTGTCTCACCTGTCGGCCGACCTGATGATCCGATCGCCTTCGTTCGGACCGCGCTTGCGCCGCCCGGGAACGGTGAGGCGGCGCCGGTCGGCGACGTCCGGCTGATCGGAGTGGCGCCGCAATGGCGAGGCCGCGGGTTGGGCCGCGAACTCCTGCGTTGGGGCGTGGCGCAGCTGCGGGCCCGCGGCGCCAGCAGAATCCAGCTGAGCGTCGAGGCGGAGAACGACCTGGCGCTGGGGCTCTACCGCCGGGCCGGATTCGAACCGCTCGTTGAGTGGCCTCACTGGAGTAGGCCCGTCCGGATCCCGTAGCTCCTCAGCAGACGAGCGGCGAATCCTCCAGGCCCACGCCCGTCAGAGCGTGCTTGCAGCGAGGGCACCGGCCCGCCACCAGCCGCCACTCGGTGACCGCGTAGTCCGCGCGGGCTATCAGCCTCTCGCCGCAACGGGCGCAGGACGTGGTGGCCGCCTCGACCTCGGGCGCATTGCCGACGTAGACGTGCCGCAGCCCAACCTCACGCCCGATCGCCGCGGCCTTGACCAGCGTCGCCGCCGGCGTCTCCCGGAGCTCGCTGAGCCGATACGCCGGTTGGAAGCGGGTCAGGTGCCAGGGAGTCTCGGGGCCGACCGCCGTGGCGATCCACTCGGCCATGGCTCGCAGCTCCCGCGCGTTGTCGTTCAGGCCCGGGATCAACAGTGTCGTCAGCTCCAGCCAGATGCCGCGCCGCCGCATCTCGAGCACTGCCTCGCGAACGGGCTCCCAGCGGGCGCCGCAGACCCGTCGGTAGAAGTGGTCGTTGGCGGCCTTGAGGTCCACATTCGCGGCGTCCAGGTAGGGCGCCACCAGTTCGATCGCCTCGGGAGTCTCGTAGCCGTTCGTGACGAACACGTTTCGGAGGCCGGCGGCCTGAGCCCGGACCATCGAGTCGAACGCAAACTCGATGAAGACCGTAGGCTCGACATACGTGTAGGCGACGCTTCGAGCGCCCGCCGCAACAGCCTCCTCGACCACCTGCTCCGGGGCGACCTGCCGACTCTCCGGGACCACGCCCTCCCGGTGGGCCTGGGATATGGCCCAGTTCTGGCAGAACGCGCAGTGGAAGTTGCATCCCGCGGTGGCGACGGAGAACGCGGTGCTGCCCGGCAGGAAATGGTAGAAAGGCTTCTTCTCGATCGGCTCCACCTTCGACGCCACGACCTGGCCGTACACGAGCGTATACAGCCAGCCGCCGCGGTTCTGGCGGACGCCGCAGATCCCGATTCGACCGGGCCTGAGCACGCATCGGTGGGCGCATGCCACGCAGCGAACGCTGCTCGGAGCGAGCGGGTCATCGTAGGGCTCGTCCAGGAGCGCCCGGCGGATGTTGGGCTCCGACTCGCCGGCAGGCCCCAGATCACCGGCACGCAGTCCCTCCGGCGGCTCCTCGCCGGGGAAGTGGGCACGGATCGGATCGGGCCGGGCCGCGTCGGGGTCGAAGGTAACGGCCGGAGCCTTGGTGAAGGTTTCGCGACTGCCCGGCCGGTCCGATTCGTCTCCCATCAAAGCCCCCCGTTTCTTGGTGGCAGGGCCTACTGGGATCGCCCTAGTCCGCTTGCAGTATGTCGTCAGAGTGCCGTTGCCGCGGACCTCGCGAGCCCACCCAATAGTTCCAGCGGAGGCAGGGTCCTTCGGCCCTTGCCCGGAGCCGCGCGGCGCGCGACTCTACGGCCAACAAGTCCCGCGCGCGGGACTGCCACGGACCGAGAGGTCCGCGGCTCGTTCGGCCACGGGTTCCGCACCCGAAAGCGAATAGCGAATGGCGATCAGTCCAATTGCCATGGCCACCCGGCAGCCCCTGCCGTGGACGCCGCTCGTTGTCGCCGTGGATCACTGCAAGGGCTGCGAGCTCTGCGTCGCCGTGTGCCCAAAGACAGTCCTCGCCCTGGACCGAAGCCGGGTCAACCTCCTCGGCTACCACCCCGTCGTGTTGACCGACGCCACTGCCTGCACCAGCTGCGCCCTGTGCGCGAGGGTCTGCCCCGATGCCGTCTTCACCGTCTGGGCCGCGCCTCGAGAGGAGCACCGGTAGTGACGCGGCGGCAGGAGATCGAGATCCGCCCCCGCCGGACGGAGGCAGAAATGGAAACGGGCCGTCGAGCTCGTGTGCTCATGAAGGGCAACGAGGCTATCGCCGAGGCGGCGATACAGGCGGGCTGCGACGCCTACTTCGGTTACCCGATCACGCCTCAAGCCGAGCTGCTGGAGTGGATGGCTCGACGGATGCCCGAGCTGGGGCGTGTCTTCGTACAGGCCGAGAGCGAGCTGGGCGCCATCAACATGGCCCTGGGCGCGGCGGCCACCGGCGCCCGGGTGATGGTTTCGTCGTCGAGCCCGGGCATCAGCTTGATGGCCGAGGCGATGAGCTACATGGCCGGCTCCGGCACGCCGGTGGTGCTCGTCAACGTCATGCGCGCCGGCCCCGGCCTGGGCGGCATCGGCCCGTCACAGAGCGATTACTTCCAGGCTACGAAGGGTCACGGCCACGGCGACTACCGCGTGCCGGTCCTGGCTCCGGACTCGATCGGCGAGGCGATGGATCTGATGGCAACCGCCTTCGAGCTGGCGGAGCGCTATCGGACGCCGGTCATGCTCGTCGCCGACGGGATCCTCGGCCAGGCGATGGAACCCGTCGAGCTTCGGTTCCGAACGCCCGAGCGTCAGGCGTTCGACTGGGCGCTGACCGGCGCGGCCGGCCGCCCGGCTAGGATCATCAAGTCGATCGATCTGGACCCGGAGGTCCTGGAGCGTCGCAATCTCGCCCTCCAGCACAAGTACCGCGAGATTGCCCGCCACGAGACCCGCTGGGAGGGCTGGCGACTCGGGGACGCCGAATTCGCGATCGTCGCCTATGGCACGGCCGCCCGAGTCGCTCGCAGCGCGATAGCCAGAGCTCGTGACAATGGCATGAAGGTTGGGCTCTTCCGCCCGATCACGCTGTGGCCCTTCCCAGAGCGCGAGCTGGCCCGCATGAGCCGGCAGCTGCACGGGATCCTGACGGTGGAACTCTCGTCAGGACAGATGATCGAGGACGTCCGACTGGCGGTCGAAGGCCGCTGTCCGGTGGCTTTCCACGGGCGGATGGGCGGCCTGGTGCCAACGCCGGACGAAGTGCTCGGCGCCCTGAAGGCCCTGCGCGGCAGGGTGGAACGAACTCGAGCCGCAAGCGGACACTCCCCGGCGGCACACGACCGTGGAACCCCATCGACGAACGGGGCCGGCCTCGACGCCGGCGCGCGACCAGGCGGCCGAGGATGACGCTGGACGCCCGCTCCTCCGGCGCGCTTCGGGGCGCGGCTGCGGCCCGGCTCGTCTACCGCAAGCCTGACGTGCTCGTCGACCGCGCCACTCACTACTGCCCCGGCTGCGGCCACGGCGTGATCCACCGCCTCCTGGCCGAGGTCCTGACCGACCTGGACCTGCCGGCCCACACCATCGCCGTCGCCCCGGTCGGTTGCGCGGTGTTCATCTACGACTACCTCGACGTTGATTTCGTCGAGGCACCGCACGGCCGCGCCCCGGCCGTGGCCACGGGTATCCGGCGTCTCAGACCGGAGGCCTTTGTCCTCACCTACCAGGGCGACGGGGACCTTGCCGCCATCGGCACGGCGGAGATCGTCCACGCCGCGGCCCGTGGCGAGCGCATCACGGCGATCTTCGTCAACAACGGCATCTACGGCATGACCGGCGGTCAGATGGCCCCGACGACGCTCCTCGGACAGCGGACCACCTCTTCGCCGAGCGGCCGTGACGCGGGGCTCATGGGGTACCCGATCCGGATAACCGAGATGCTGGCCCAGCTGCCGGGCGTCACCTACGCGGCCCGCGGCAGCGTTGCCGATGCGGGGTCTATCGGAAGGCTCAAGGCGATGATCGCGCGAGCCTGCCGGGTCCAGATCGAGGGCGGCGGATTCGCCATCGTCGAGGTCCTCTCCAATTGCCCGGTCGGCTGGGGCATGACGCCGCAGGAATCGCTCGAGCACCTCAAGGGCCCCGTGGTGGAGGCCTATCCGCTGGGCGTCATCGTGGATCGCTCGGCCCCATCGACGGCCCGTCCGGCAGCGGCCGCCCCCACCAAGCCGGAGGCCTGAGATGGAGCGCTCTGTCGTGTTCGCCGGTTTCGGCGGCCAGGGCCTTCTCTTCACCGGCCAGGTTCTCGCCCGGGCCGCAATCAGGGACGGCCTGGAGGTCTTCTGGATTCCCTCGTACGGCCCCGAGATGCGCGGCGGCACGGCCTCATGCACGGTGATCGTCGGCGATGAGCCGATCGGCTCGCCGGTTGTGGACGAGTTCGACGCCGCGGTGGTCATGAACCTGCCGTCGCTTCGCAAGTTCGCTCCGCTGGTCGCCCCCGGTGGGCTGGTGATCGTCAACAGTTCGCTTCTGGGCGATCTCGGATGCGGCCGGAGCGATGTCGATGAGATGCGGCTGCCGTGCACCGAGCTGGCGGCTCAAGGCGGCGACGACAAGCTCGTCAGCGTCGTCGCGCTGGGTGCCCTGGTCGCCCATCTCGGCTGGGTCACACGCGAATCGATCGACTCCGCCCTGCGCGAGATGGCGGGCCGCAAGCGGCCGGAGGTGGTCGACGCGGACCTCGGCGCCTTCGCGGCCGGTCTCCAGGCCGGAGCTGTAGGGCAGGCCGCATAGGCGGCGTCCCCGGAGCCTGCGGCGGCGACGGCGATTCGGAGGGGACGGCCACGGTAGACTGCGGGCGCACCGCCGGGGAACCATGCGCGGGCGGCTAGCAGAGGATTCCCATATGGTCGACGCCGCCCTTCGGTTCGTGCCGGTCCCAATCGCGCGCTTCTGCGCCACGGCCGCGAAGACCGCTCAGCGGCGCGACGTCCGGCGCGGCGTCCTCGCCCTTGCGGTCCTGACGGCTGTCGCCGTCTACGTGTACTACCTGCGCAACGTCTACGAGGGTGACGCCTACGGCTACTGGCAGAGCATCCGCTGGGAGAACCTCTACCAGAACGCGACCGCATCCGGCGCGGCGCCCCAGGGCTACCTCTACTCCCCAGCCTTCGACCAGGCCCTGTGGCCGCTGCTCTCCCTGCCCTGGCTGGCCTTCCACGCGATCTGGCTCGGGCTGTTGACGGCCCTCCTGGCCTGGATGGCGCGTCCTTGGCTGGCGTGCCTGGTCTTCGCGACCTTCCTCGTGCCCGGCATCGACCTGCTGGCGGTCCCCAGGCACTACCTCTCGAGCGGCAATATCTTCCTGCCCATGGCCCTCGCCGTTGTGGCCGGGTTCCGCTGGCCGTGGACGTACTCGTTCCTGCTGCTCACGAAGGTCACACCGGGTGTCGGCCTGCTGTGGTTCCTGGTCCGTCGGGAGTGGCGCAATCTCTTCATCGCGCTCGCGGCAACCACCGCGGTCGTTGTTGTGTCATTCTCGTTCTCATCCAATCTCTGGTTCGACTGGGTCAACGTTCTGAAGAGCAACGCCGGCTACTCCGAGCCGTCGTTCGCCATCCACGTTCTGCCGCTCCTGCCCCGCCTGGTGATCGCCTCGCTGATGACGGTGGTGGCGGCTCGATACGACGCCCGATGGGTCGTTCCGATCGCGGCCATGATCGCCCTGCCGTACATCACCGACACCGCTCTGATCATGTTTGTGGGAGTGGTGCCCCTCCTCCGCCACGACGCCTGGACCGAGGATCGGACGCGCCGCTCTGAGGGCGCGACGCAGACAGCTCTGGCGCTACCCAAAGCGTAGGCCTCTCCGGGACAGAATCAGAACCGGGGCCCCTTACGCGGCCCCGGTTCTGCAGTGACGGCTGTGGATCTGCTCTAGGAATGCGGTCCGGCGCGGAGAACGCCGGCCATCTCCTGCAGGGTTTGCCAGTTGAGGAGGCGGTCATCCTGGGAGGTCAGCAGCTCGGCGGAGGGATTGCCCTCCTTGTCGAAGTGCTGGGCGAAACGCCCTTCGGTCCGGGCGAAGGAAACGAAGTCGAACGTGGAGCCGTCCGGGCTCTTGGTCCAGTCTTCCTTCACGGCCGGGTTGCCCTGCAGAGAGAGACGCTCGGCGGTCGAGCGCCCGCGCCGCGGGTCGTAGGTGAAGAGAGGGAATGCCCGCGACTCGACGGCCAGCTTGGCCTGCCTGGTGCCCATGTCGTCGGCAATGCCGTGCTCGGGCATGCAGGGTGCGTAGGCGATTACAACTGCCGGACCCGGGTACTCGTTGGCCTCCATGACCGCCTTGTAGAGGTGGTTTATGGTGCAGGCCGCGACCTGGGCGATATACGCGTCGCCGTGGGCTACCAGTATCCGACCGAGTTCCTTGCGCTTCTCGGACTTGCCATGCTGGGCCTTGCCGTAGGCGGCGAGCTTGGAGACTTGCGCCGTGAACGAAGCCGTCGATGCCTGGCCGCCGGTGTTCGAATATACGCCCGTGTCCAGGACGAGGACCTTGACGTCCATCCCCGAGGCGACCAGTCGCGACAGCGACTGGAAGCCGATGTCGTACATGGCGCCGTCGCCGCCGAAGACCCACAGCCGCCGCTCGGGGTGGCCGTCCTGGTCCCAGCGGAGCCGGATGCCCATGGCGTCGGCCGGGCCGTTCTCGAAGAGCGAATTGGTCCACGGAACCGTGAACGGGTTGTACGGGTAGGTGCTGCCGAGAACGCTGTTGCAGCCGGTCTCGGCGACGATGCCCATGCCCTGGGGTCCGTAGGTCTGGAGCGTGGCGGCGACGACCATCCGGATCAGCGTGCCTTCGCCGCAGCCCGAGCAGGAGCCGGCGCCACCGACGTAGCCGAAGGCGTGTTCGCCGAGCATCAGGTCGGCCAGGACCTTCTCGTTGCGGTATTCGACCGGCGTTGGGGGCAGGGACTTGTAGAAGGCTATGTCGCGGCGGAAGCGGTCGAGCGTGGACTCGCCGCTCGCTTCGGCGTCGACCTTCTCTACCATCGTCAGGGCGTTGTGGTCGAGCGCTGCGCAGACTTCCACGCACTCGGCGCAGCCCTTGCAGTGATACGGGTCGATGAAGAGACCGAAGTCGGCGCCTTCGAGACCCTTCTTGGCGGGCACCTCGGCGTACTTGGTGGTGTGGACGAAGTGGGACCTGGCCGTCTCAGTGGCGAGACCCGCGTTCGGACTGCTCGCGGCGAAGCCGTCGATGGCCTTGGCCAGCGATCCCTTGGGCTGGGCAGTCGCCATGATGGCGGTGTCCGGGCAGGCGCTCACGCAGGCCATGCAGCCGACGCATTTCTCGGCGTCGAACTGCGGGATGAGCGGCGACAGGGCGCTGAAGTCGCGTACTCCCGCGGTGGCCGGAGCGATGAGGCTCCGTCCCACGCCCATGTCGGCCGGCAGATCGACATCCGCGATGCCCCGACGATAGGCATCGATGACGTTCGTGTTGAAGTCGTCGATGTACGCCTTGACGTTGAGGGTCTGGGGCGCGATCAGTCCCGGTCCGGCCCCGAGCTTGGAGATGTCGACCATGGGTGCCGGGCTGTGGCCGTTGTTCTTTGTGGCAATCGTCTCGGTCATCGCTCGCTCAGTCTTCGGGTTACTTCAGCCACGACCGCACGAGGTCGCTGGCGGAAATGATTCCGATCGGGGTGGACGCTCCGTCTGTTACGACGAGGCGGTGGACACGGCGCCCGTCCATGACCTTCGCGGCCTCTTCGAGAGTGGCCGTCATGGAGATGGTGAGGGCCGGCGTGGTCATGATCTGCCCGACGGGCAGGCCGGGCCAGTTCTGGACGAACTCTTGGTTGGCTCGGGCTCGAACCAGGTCGGTCTGGCTCAGGACGCCCACCAGAGCTCCGCCCGCATCCAGGACCGGAAGACCGGTGATCTTCTGGGTGTCGAGGATCTTGGCGGCCTCCGCGAGGGAGGCCGTCTCGGCGATGGAGATCGGGTTGGCAGTCATGACCTCGCCAACGGTTCGAGCATGATTCATCGAGCAGCCTCGACCGCGGGCGTTGCGGCGAGTGCCGCGGTGACGTCGATCACGCCGTCATACGCACCCTGGATGACAGCCAGGTTGGCATCGACGACGGCGGTGCCGCGCTTGCCGAAGAAACGGGTCAGGTTGCCCCGGACCGCCTCCATCAGAGCCGGCCGGTCGAGACCGGCGCGTTCGGCGAAAGGCGAGACCCGCAGGAAGACACCGACGAGCGCCACGCCCTGCATCCGGATCTCGAGATCCGGGCGAGGTGCGTGCTTCATGGCGAGCGACGCGGTGTCCAGGGCCAGAAGCCGGATCTTGCGAGCCAGCATCTCCGCTCGCGTTGCAGGCGGGAGTGCGGCCCAGATTTCTTTCGGATCCGTCAGCGGAGTCGGCACGAAGACCGTGCCCCCGTCAACGAGACCCGCCAGAGGGTTGCCGTGCTTGAACGAGTTGGTGTCGAAGAGCGGCACGAAGTCCACTTCCGTCAGCTCGTTGTGGAGCCGGATCGGTTCCTCCGCGATCGTCAGGAAATAGGTCGTCGGGAGACCCTTCTTCTCCGAGCCGTAGCGCGGATAGGCCTGGACGTAGAGGTTGAACAGCTCGCCCACGGTCGTCGCCACAAGCTTGTTTGTGGTGACGCTGCCGAAGCCGCCGACCGAATGGCCTCGCAGGCTGTAGGCGCCCTTGGGACGGACGTTGATGCCGCTCATCGTCAGAGCCTGAGGGTGTTTGATGCCGAGCACAGCGTGGCGGTGCTCCTTCATGGCCTTCTCGTCCGTCATCATGTCGAAGACGGCGCCGAGGTCGCCCGGCTGGATGTCGCGGGAGCCGAGGCCACCCGCAACTGACACGACACGGGGCAGGTGGGCGCCGTCCATCGCCGCGTCGGCTAGGGCGGACTTGAGCTCACGAGTCAGCGGATTGTCGGCGGCCGCGGGATCGTCCGTGCGCTCCACCACAGCCACTACCTTGGCGTGGGCGAGCGCCCTGGCGAGCTGGGTGGCCGGGAACGGCCGGAAACAGGTGACGGTGATGCAGCCGACCTTGCGACCCTCGGCGCGGAGCGAATCCACGACCGCGAGGGCCGTATCGGCCATCGTCCCCATCGATACGAGGATGTAGTCGGCATCTTCGGTTCGGTAGGGAGCGATCATGCCGTATGGGCGGCCGGTGAGCGCCGTCCACTCGGCCATGGCGCGTTCGACGATCTCGGGCAGGCGGTCGTACCAGGCCCGCATGCCGATGCGGCCCTTCATGTACGAGTCCTGGTTCTGGACCGGACCCGAGAGCAGGGCATCGTTGGGGTCGAACAGGTTGCGGACCGTCTTGCGGGGATCGCCCACGAAACGGCGGAGCAGGTCGTCTTCGGGGAGAAGGACGTTCTCGATCGTGTGCGTGGTCAGGAAGCCATCCTGGGCCACGAACCACGGCGTCTCGCCGTCTTCGGCGACGCGCCGAGCGATAGCGGTGAGGTCCGCCGCCTCCTGGCAGTTGCGGGCGAAGAACTGGCCCCAGCCCGTGTCGGCGACACCCATCATGTCGTCGTGGCCGGCATGGATGTTGAGGGCCTGCCAGGTGAGGGCGCGAGCCCCGACATGGAAGACCGCCGGCAGACGCTTGCCGGCGATGGTGTACAGAACCTCCTTCATGAGGATGAGGCCCTGGGCGGATGTGAAGTTCGTGACCCGGCCGCCGGCAAGGGCAAAGCCCTCGGCGGCAGATGCGGAGGAGTGCTCCGACTCCGGCTCGATGAACTTCAGGTGCGTTCCCCACAGGTTGGGTGTGCCGTTGGCAACGGCAACCTGGTAGACCGCCGCCATGGTCGTCGAGGGCGTGATCGGGTAGGCGCAAGCGCCGTCGCTGATCCTCGTCTCGACGTAGGCGATGGCCTCCGAGCCGTCGATGATGGCTGGGATGCCTGGGAATTCTGGAGTCGGCTTGTTCGTCACGATGGTCGGTTCACTCAATGCGCGCAACTGGCGGGCCAGTGCGCTTCCATCCAGATGCTTAAGCAAGGTGCCGCCAATCCCGCTGGCGACCGCCTCGCGCTGCTCGTCCGCATGCCAGTAGGAGGCGAGCACGGCGATCCGCTCCGCGGGAACCAGATCGCGCAGTGCCGCCGCCATCGGCCGCCAGCCTCCCGCGACGTCGGCATCGAGCAACACCACATCCGGCCGGGCAGACGCGGCCTCGCGCGCCGCGGATTCACACGACGCCTGAGCGACGATGAAGCCATGGCGCGAGAGGTGATCGCACAGTGCCTCGGTGGCAGCGCGGTGCTGACTGACGATGAGCAGTCGGCGCGGAGGTATCTGGGAGTCGGCGAGCATGCGGTAAGGGTGCGCCGAGGTCTCCACCGCCCCTAGCGACAGGGCTCCCTAAGACCGGGGGCCATATGGCCCGCACGAGCACAATCGAGGATGGGGCGCACCTGCCCGAATTGGCAGGTCATCTTCCCCCGCCAGGGTAGTCTCGGCGGGCCGGAGTGGCGGCCTCCGGCGGACCCCTCCGGCCGCCCCGGGACGCACTACGGACGGGGACTACATGCCCTCGGCGGAGGGCCATTCGGCACTGCGCAGAGCCCTCGTGCGCCCCCAGACTCTGCCTCGTGACGAACGCCGGAGGGGACGCCCGGCGTTCGTCCTTTTTTTGTGCCGGGAACTGCGGTCGCCGTTAGCCGGCCGGCTGAGGTTCCGTGGTGATCTACGGGCGGCGGATTGCGCGGGCCAGCGCGGGCCAGCGCGTACCCTCCCGCGACCTTACAGCTCGTGGTACTTGCGGGCGTAGGAAGTCAGCTCCTCGCGGAAGTCCGGGTGGGCAATGGCGATGAGCCGTTTCGCGCGCTCGCGGAACCCCTGGCCGAACAGCTCGGCCACGCCGTACTCGGTCACAACCGTGCGGACACTCGAACGGGTCACGGTAACGCCGGCTCCGTCATACATCTCCCAGGTGATGCGCGAGACCTTCCCGTCGGCCGTGGTGGACGGCAGGGCGATGATCGCCTTCCCCTCCGGCGCAAGTGACGCCCCTCGCACGAAGTCCATCTGCCCGCCGACGCCGCTGTACATCTTGTGGCCCAGGGAATCGGCGCAGACCTGGCCTGTGAGGTCCACCTCGATCGCGGAGTTGACCGCGATCATGCGCCGCTGTTTTCGGATCGTGGCTGTGTCGTTCGTGTAGTCAACGCCGCGCAGTTCGAGCATGGGGTTGCCGTCGACCCACTTGTACAGACGCGGCGTCCCCATCATGAACGCGGCCACCACCTTGTGCGGGTCGAGGGTCTTGGCGCTGCAGTCCACAACCCCCTTCTCCACCAGCTCAACCAGTGGATCGGTGAACATCTCGGTGTGAACGCCGAGGTGCTTCTTGCCTTCGAGGCACAGGCCGACAGCCGTCGGGATCGCGCCGATCCCCATCTGGAGCGTAGCCTCATCTGGAATCAGGTCTGCGACGTACTCGCCGATCCGGCGCTCCACGTCGCTGATCTCCCCCGGGTTGTACTCGTAGGGCGCCTGATCGACCTCGACTGCCAGGTCGATATCGTTGATGTGGACGTGGCTGTCGCCGCAGGTGCGCGGCATCGACGGGTTGAGCTGAGCGATGACGGTCTTTGCGCAGCGGATCGCGGTCTGCATCGCTTCCACGGACGTTCCGAGCGAGCAGAAGCCATGTTCGTCGGGAGGCGTCATGTTGGCGAAGACGGCGTCGAGCGGCAGGAGGCCGCTCTCCATCAACAGCGGGACGTCCGACAGCTGGACCGGGATAAACTCCGCGCGTCCGTCGTTGATGGCCGCCCGGGCATTCGGTCCGATGAAGAGCGCCCTGTGAAAGAGGTGGCCCTCCATTTCGGGGGCAAGGTGAGGGTGCGGCCCCTCGCAGTGCAGATGGGCGACCTTGACGTCTTCCAGCTTCGGAGCCCTGCGGCACAGGGCGTCCAGGAGTGCGGACGGCGTGGCGGCCGCGCAGTGGACGTAGATCTGCTGGCCCGACTCGATGCCCGAGACTGCCTCATCGGCGCTGACGATACGCATGCGCCCAATCTATGCAGTCCGGATAGGGGCGCGAGGGCCGAACGGCAGCATTTCGGGCGCGCCGGCGCTGGGAGACAACGCCGATCGGCTAGAGCCCGTAGTTCTTGCGGGCGTAGGAGGTCAGCTCGTCGCGAAAGTCGGGATGAGCGATCGCAATCAGGCGCTTGGCGCGCTCGCGGAAGCCCTGTCCGAACAGCTCGGCGACGCCGTACTCGGTGACGACCGTTCGGACGTGGGCGCGAGTCGTGGTCACCCCGGCCCCCTCCTTGAGGGCGGCGGTGATCCGCGAGAACTTGCCGCCAGCGGCAGTCGAAGGCAGAGCGATGATCGATCGCCCCTCCTCCGCGAGGGCCGCCCCCCGGATGAAGTCCACCTGCCCACCGACACCGCTGTACATCCGGCTCCCGATCGAGTCCGCGCTGACCTGGCCGGTGAGGTCGATCTCGATGGCCGAATTGATGGCGGTCATGCGGCGCTGCCGACGGATCACCGAGGTGTCGTTCGTGTAGTCCACCTGGCGCATCTCGACCATCGGGTTGTTGTCCACGAACTTGTAGAGGCGCTTCGTGCCCATCATGAAGGTCACGACGATCTTGCCGCAGTCGACCGTCTTGCGCTCGCAGGTCACGATCCCGCGCTCGACGAGATCGACGAGGACGTCGGTGAACATCTCGGTGTGGATACCGAGATTCTTCTTGTCGTTGAGATAGAGGCATACCGCGCTCGGGATGGCGCCAATGCCCATCTGCAGGGTGGCTTCGTCCTGGACCAGGCCGGCGACGTACTCGCCGATGCGCCGCTCTACTTCGCCGATCACAGGGTTCGCATGCTCGTAGGGCGGCATATCCACTTCGACGCCGAGATCGATCTTGTCCACGTGCACGAAGGAGTCGCCCAGAGTGCGGGGCATCGACTTGTTGATCTGGGCAATGAGCGTCCTGGCGTTCCGGATGGCGGCGATCACCGTATCGACGGATGTGCCCAGTGAACAGAAGCCGTGCTCGTCCGGCGGGCTGACATTGAGGAAGGCAGCATCCACGGGTTGAATCTGCTGGTCGAAGAGCAAAGGAATCTCGGACAGGAAGACGGGAATGTACTCGGCGCGGCCGTCGTTGATGGCCCGGCGGGCGTTCGGACCGATGAACAGGGCCTTGTGGCAGAAGTGGCCCTCCATCTCCGGGGCGAGATGCGGATGCGGCCCCTCGCAGTGCATGTGAATCAGGTTCACGTCCTGGAGTTCCGGCGCTCGCCTCACCAGCGCCTCGAGGAGTATCTCCGGGACCGCCGCCGCTCCCTGCATGAAGACCTGCTGACCTGACTTGATCCCTGAGACCGCCTCTTCGGCGCTGGCGATACGCATGACGGGCAGTGTACGGGGCGCGCGACCTTGCGGGAGGGCCGAACGCAACGGTCGAGGATGCCGCACGGCCCGGATCGCGGCGCCGTTGCTACTGCATGGCTGCTCTCGCCCCTCAGATAGTCACCCGGGGACTAGTATCCAGGTCGCCGTGTCTCAGAAGGACGCCAGTGACGAGGAAGGGAAGACCGCTGAGCCTTGCTCGCGCTCGAACGATCGCCGTCGGCTGTCTGCGAGGCGCACCTCCTCTTCGGTCGCTTCTTTCGGCGTCGGACAGTAGTCGTCGCAGACTATGTGAACGAGGGCGCAGCGACCGCGGCCATGACTCACCGACCGTCCGATCAGCGCCGAAGGCGCGCAAACCGCCAGATCGTGGAGAGAGCCGCTCCGGCCGGTTACGCGCCGCCCTTCATGCGATGGCGGGCTACGAAGGCGGCGGCCTGGGCGCGCCGCTCGAGGTTCAGCTTGGACAGGATTGAGCTGACGTAGTTCTTGACCGTCTTGTCCGACAGGAAGACGTCGGAGGCGATCTCCTTGTTCGTCTTGCCCTCGGCGACCAGCAGCAGGATCTTCTGCTCCTGCTGGGTCAGCTGCGCCATCTCGTCGGTGTAGGTGCCCGTGGCGATGCGGCGAACCCGATCCAGCACCTTCTCGGTCACCGCCGGGTCCAGCAGCGACTCGCCACGGCCGACCGATTCGAGGGCGCTGACGAGATCGCGGCCGCGGATCTGCTTGAGCAGGTAACCAGAGGCTCCGGCGATGATCGCGGAGAGAACGGCTTCCTCGTCCGGGTAGCTGGTGAGAATGACGACCCGAGTCCGGGGGAACTCGGCGCGGATCTCGCGACAGGCCTCTATGCCGGACCCGTCGGGCAGACGCACGTCCATGACGATGATGTCCGGCTCGAACTTGCGAGCCATCTCCACGGCTTCGGCGGCCGTACCGGCCTCGGCCACGACCTGGAAGTGCTCGCGTCGCTCGAGGAGTGAAACCAGGCCCTGGCGAACGACCTCGTGATCGTCCACCACGAGCAACCGCAGCGGGCGTGCTTCGGTCTGGTCGGTCATTCTTCGCCTCGATCCGTGGCTTCCCCGCCCGGCAGGTCGCGACGGGTCACCTCCACGATGATACGCGTACCGCGGCCGGGGTGGCTGTCCACCTCCAGGCTGCCACCGATGGACGCGACTCGGGCCCGCATGTTCACGAGGCCCTGGTGGCCGGCGCTGCGGGGCACTTCCGCGTCGAAGCCGAC
This sequence comes from Chloroflexota bacterium, assembly GCA_003158295.1. Taxonomy (GTDB): domain Bacteria; phylum Chloroflexota; class Limnocylindria; order Limnocylindrales; family CSP1-4; genus Fen-1039. The sequence goes on from PMIP01000093.1 coordinate 46,317, forward strand.
GCCGTTGTCGCTCACGACCATCTTGACGTGGCCACGACGCGACTCGACCTCGACGGTTCCGCGCGTCCCCTTGGAGTGGCGGGCGATGTTGCTGAGAGCTTCTCTGGCGATCGAGAGCAGCTGGCCCGTCACGTCTGGCGGCAGGTCCAGGTCTTCGACCGCGGAGGTATCCAGGTCGATGTCGACCATGCTGTTGACGCGGAACTCGTCGGCGAGAGCCGCCAGTCCACCCACGAGCCCCGCTTGCTCTAGCAGCTCGGGCCGCAGGCCGAAGATGAAGTTGCGGATGTCTCGAATCGACTGGTCAAGCGAGTCGATGGCCCGTTCGACCCGAGCCTTGGCCACCTCGGGCTCGTCCTCCATCAGGTCCGGGACGTCTTCGAGCGAGAGCCCGACGGCGTAGATGCTCTGGATGATGCCGTCGTGCAGGTCGCGGCCGATGCGCTCACGCTCGTCGACGATCGCCAGACGCTGAACCTGCTCGTGAAGCCGGGCGTTCTCGATGGCGATGCCGGCATGCAGGGCGAACATCTCGACGAGCCGCTCATCGTCCGCGGTGAAGTCGCCGGACGGCTGCTTGTTGGTGAGGTAGAGGCGGCCGATCGAGCGTCCCTTGACCCCGATCGGGACCCCGAGCAGGGTATGCATCGGCGGGTGGTTGGACGGCGTGCCGTTGCGACGGGGGTCGGTGGCGATGTCGTGGATGCGGACCGGATGGCTCTGTCGGGCAATCACACCCAGGAGCCCGAGCCCGCGCGGCGGGGCGCCGATCCGCTCCCGTTCGGCTCGGGTGATGCCGCTGGTGATGAAGCGCTCTATTCCGCCCTCCTGGTCCACGATCCCCAAGGCCGCGTACTGGGCGTGGGCCAGCTCGCGCACCCGGTCCGTGATCAGCTGGAGTACACGGTCCAGGTCGAGGACGCCGGCGATGCCGCGGGTGGCGCTGTCGAGCGCGGCGAGCTCCCTGGAAGCCTGGCCTGCTCGAGCACGGGACCATGCCGACCCAATGACGATCTCCAAACCACGAGCGCACTCGTCGACGGAGACGACCGCGTTCGATGCGGCGTCCAGCTGCAGCGTCCCCAGGACACGGTCGCCGAACCGGAGCTCGTACGTTCGGAGACCGGCCGTCTCGGCGCCCTGGTCGACCAGGCTGCCGGCCCGCAGCTCGACCTCCGCGACGGGCGCGGCGTTGAGGTGGAGGTGGCCGCCGCGAAGCCCGGAGCTTGCGATCACGCTCCCGAAAGCGCTCTCGAGGCGCCCGTAGGAGTCGGGGCTCGCCTCGGCGTGCCAGCTCTCCAACGCCTCGGCCACATCCCTCAGGCCGAGCAGGCCGGTCGCACCCGGGGTCGCGTTCGGGGTCGAATTGGCGGCGGTCATCATCGGCAGCCTAGCAGGAGGCCCGATTGGGCGTCGCGCACAGCGGGGACCTTTGTGCCCGCGGGAACGGGCCGGAGGTCCCTTGGCCCTCCCCAGGGGCGCGCCCACGATCGCCCAACACGGAGAACGGCAGCCAGTCGGCTCCCAGCGCGGCGCGAGAACGTATGCCTCAACTCGAAATCATCCTGTTCGCGACCGACGGATCACCCGCATCGGAGCCGGCCAGCGAGCAGGCGATCGACCTGGCCACCCAGGTTCAGGCGCGCCTCCTGATCGTCAGCGTCCTGGCGACCTCGTCGCGCACGTCTGAGGCCTCGGCGGGTCCGGCGACGGCCGACTCACGCGATTCCCTCACCGCCAAGGCCCAGGCGATCGTGCAGCGGGCCAAGGCCGCCGGAGTCGACGCCACGTTCCTGGTTTGGGAGGGCGACGCGGGCGATGCGATCGTTGCCGCGGCGGACGCGGAGAACGCCGATCTGATCGTCGTCGGATCGCACGGCCGCAGCGGTGTCAGCCGCTTCCTGATCGGCAGTGTCTCGGACTATGTGGTCCGCCACGCCCACTGCCCGGTCATGGTCATTCGCGGCAAGCCGGAGGCGGTTCGGCGGTAGAGGGTAGCGTTACACTAGGACCCGCGGCTCTCATCCTGCGCCATCGAAAAGAGGAGGATTTTCGATGCCGTTCGGACTTCGCGGCAACGGACAGGCCGCGGCAGACGCGGACGCGATCGTGGCGCGGCTCCTGGAGGCTCTTCCGCCCGACCACGGCGCCATCCGCGCCGGCGCCGGCGTGTGGAGAGCCGCCGATACCAAGCGGCTCCTTGGCCGGGATGATCGGGTGTTCACGGCCCTCTTGCGCGTGGTCCAGACCAGCCACGGCGGAGGGCTTCTGCGCTTCTTCCTGCCGGCAACGAAGCCCTCCCTGACCGAGTGGAACGGGCGGCACGGTTGGCACGAGAGCTGGCCGTCCAAGCCCAATTCGATTGCCATCGCTTCGGACTGGCTGGGCAACCTGATCCTTCTGGACCCGAGCCGAGCCCCGAGCGGAAAGCGCCGAGTCGCCCTCCTGGATCTCGCTACGGGGGCGTACGACCTGTTCGGCGATCTCGCCGAGTTCCTCGACTCGCTGCCCGACAACTCGGAGAGACTCCTGTTCAAGCGGAGATTCGACGAGTACCTGGCGGCGGGCGGGAGACGCCCCAACATCACGGAATGCGTCGAATACGCTATCGCGCCTTTGGTCGGCGACGGCAAGGAGAACCTGCGCACGATGAGGATCTTGGGCCTGGAGGACGCGGTCGCCATTGCGGGGCAGCGACGCGACAAGTACGGAGCCATTCCTCCGGGCCTGCGGCCACCCGGATAGCCGCTTTCTGGGGATGCCGCTCCCCTACTTCGTGTACGCCCCGTCGGGATCCAGCTCTTCGCGGATCAGGCGCAGCTCTTCGGCAGAGGGCTCAGGCGTCGTGGGCAGCGGGTCGGCCACTTTCGGCTGCCAGCCCATCGTGTCGCGGATCTGTTCGAGCGTGGCGCCGGGGTGGATCGAGTCCAGTCGCATCTCGCCGGCCTCGTCGAAGTGGTAGATGCCCAGGTCCGTCACGACCACCGAGGGCCCGGACCCGAGCCAGCCTTCCTCGCGCCGCGTTCGGGCCGCCGACTCCGCCCCGCCGAGGTTGCCCGGCGAGGTCCGGAAGTCGATCCGGTCCACGAAAGAGCGCTTCGACTGGCGCATGATCACGAATACCTGGCGGGCGTTTATGGCGATCTCGCATGCCCCGCCCGAGCCCGGGAGTCGCGTCTTGGGGTGCTCGTAGTCGCCGATGACCGTGCTGTTGATGTTGCCGAAGCGGTCGATCTGGGCCGCGCCGAGGAAGCCGACGTCCACCAGCCCGCCCTGCAAGTAGAAGCTGAACAGCTCGAACATCGAGACGGCAGCCGTCGCGCCGGTGACGATGGTCGGGTCGCCGATCGATAGCGGCAAGCGGGCCGGCTTCGCGCCGAAGGCGCCCGACTCGTAGACGAGCTCGAGCTCAGGGGCGACGGTGAGCCGGGCCAGGTTGACGGCGATGTTCGGCAGGCCGACCCCAACGAAGCAGACTCGCTGGCCGGCCAGCTCGCGAGCCGCGGCCACGATCATCATCTCGGACCTGGTGAAGCCGGAGGGAGCGGCGCCGGTGGCGGCCGGGGTCGATCCGCCGGCGGCCGGTACATCGCGGCGGGGCTCGCTCATTCGTAGAGCCCATAGTCGACCGAACCCGATGGCGCCGAGCCCGACGGCCGCAGCTCGGCCGCCCTTTCGGTTCCGAGCTTCTCCATGTACTCCGCCCGACCGCCGACGCCGTAGACCCATTCGTCCAGCCAGGCGGCGGTGGATGCCGCGTCGCGGCTGATGGCTTCCCAATCGCGGTAGAAACGGTTGTCGCGGTCGTAAGCACCCTGAACGTACGACGGATGTGCGCCCCAGGGCTCCACCACAACCGCATCCACGATCAGGCCGGGGATCACGGTGCGGTTCGGATCGGCGCGGATGACGGCCTCGTCGACCAGCGTCTCGACGACAACGATCACTCGCTCCGCGGCGAACGCGGCCTCTTTCTGGCAGCCGAGCAGGCCCCACATCTGGGTGTTGCCGTTCGCGTCCGCCCGCTGGGCGTGGACGACGGTCACGTCCGGCTTGAGGGGCGGGACGGCATACACCGTTTCGTCGCCGAACGGGGAGCGAACGGGCCGGATCAGCGGGTTGACCTTCGGCAGGTCCGTTTCGAAATACGAGCGCAGCGGGAAGAAGGGCAGGTTCGAGGCGCCGGCCGTATACCGGCCCACCATTCCGAAGTGGCTGTACTCCTCCAGCTCCAGCGGCGCCGGATCCGCGTCTTCGACACGACGCCGAATGGCATGCAGTCCGCCCACGCCGGGATTGCCGAGCCAGCTGAAGACGAGCTTTCGAGCCGTGCCGGCCGCCACCATCTGGTCGTAGATAAGGTCCGGTGTGAGGCGCGCCAGGGCAAGGTCGCGCTTGCGCTGGCGGATGATCTCGTGCCCGGCAGCGAAGCAGATCAGGTGCGTGAAACCCTCGATGGCGACGACGTCACCGTCGTGGACGAGGGCGGCGACGGCGTCGCGCATCGACGCGACCTTACCCATCGGCGCTCACCTCGCGATCACCTGCGGCTCAACTGGACCATCATGGCACGCGCCTCGCCCCCGGGTCCGTCAGGCCTTGGCCGCAACCTCAGCGACCGCCTCGCCGAACAGCTCGAGGCCCACGGCCGCCTCGGCCTCCGTCAGCACCAGCGGCGGCGCAATCCGGATGACCGAGTGGCCGCATTCGAGCGTCAGGAGGCCGCGCTGGAAAGCCGCCCATTCGACCGCGGCCGAATGCTCATGGGTATCGAATTCGACGCCGATCATCAGGCCGATCCCGCGCACGTCGGTGATCACCGACGGGAACTGCGCCTGCAGCCGGCGCAGTCCGGCCATGAGCTCGGCTCCGCGCGCCACCGCGTTGGCCATCAGCCCGCCCTCGAGGAGCTTGATCGTCGCGAGCGAGGCCGCGCACGCGACTGGGTTGCCGCCGTACGTGGTGCCGTGGGCGCCGGGCCCCCATTTGGTCATGAGCGAGTCGCGGGCGATGAACGCGCCCAAGGTCATGCCGCTGGCGATCCCCTTGGCGGTGGCGAGGATGTCGGGCTCCACGTCCCAGTTCTGGATGGCCCACATCTTGCCCGTGCGGCCGGCGCCGCATTGAACCTCGTCGGCGATGAGCAGGATGCCGTGCTCGTCGCAGATCCGGCGCAGCCCCTGCATGAAGCCGTCCTCGGGGACGACGTAGCCGCCCTCGCCCTGGATCGGTTCGACGACTATGGCCGCAACTTCGGTGGGCGGCACCTCCCGGTCGAACAGCACTTCGTCGAACCACTTCAGATCCGCCACGTGGCCGAACGGTGCGTGGAAGACGCCGGGCAGCATCGGCCCGAAGCCGGCGTGGTACTTGGCCTTGGACGCGGTGAGCGACACGGATCCGTACGTCCGGCCGTGGAATGCGCCCAGGAACGACACGAGGTACTGCCGCCCGGTCGCGTAGCGGGCGAGCTTGACGGCGCCTTCGACGGCCTCCGTGCCTGAGTTGGTGAGGAATACCCGGGGCTTCTCCTTCATTGGCGCAATGCGGGCCAGCTCGGCGCACATTTCGGCGTAGATCGGAAGGTAGAAGTCGGCGCTGTAGTGGATCAGCTTCCCGGCCTGCTCCTGGATTGCCCGGACGACCTCCGGGTGGCTGTGGCCCGTGGAGGTGACGGCGATGCCGGCGTTGAAGTCGAGCAAGAGGTTGCCGTCGATGTCCTCGATGGTGCAGCCGTGGCCCCGCACCGGAACGACGGGATACGCCCGCGGCAGGCTGGGCGAAGTCCACTGCCTGTCGAACTCGATGTGCGCGCGCGCCCTGGGGCCGGGCAGCTCGGTCACGACGTGGGGAACGGCGGAGGCCTGGACGAGCTTGCCGGGAGCCTGGGTCACGGTGCACCTCGACTGGGCTTGGCGCCGCGGCCGAACGGGCACAGCGGCCACGCGAACGGATAGCCTTTATGCAGTGTGGATAGTGTCCAAGTATAGCGGAGAAGTGGCTGCCGGCACCGAACGCTCTACTGCGAGTAAGGGATCCCCGAAGCTGGAGGCTCACCTGTCGTCGCGCCTGGCGCCCCGTCGGGCGCGAGCCACACGATGGTCGCTAGGGCGCCGGCCGATCGATCGGACGCGGCCGTCCAGGACGCGGTGAGTGTCAGCTTCCACAGCCCGATCGCGACAGGCTCGATCTTTGTCGTGCAGGTTACCGGCAGCGGCTTCCTGAGAGTCGGGTACCCGGAGAGCGAGGTGACGGTAGTCGTGGCGGAAGTGCCGGGATCGCTCGGGAAGCACGCTAGGGCCGGGTCGTTGGCGCGGACCTGGGCGAGGCCGATCGCGGCTATCCGCGGCCCGTCGGCCGGGTTCAGCACCGGAACTGGCGGGTCGTATTGGATGCTCGCGACGAGGGCCTCGACCTGGGTACGCATCTCGTCTGCACCCGGGTTCTTGATCGAGGCTTCTAGCATGTAGAGGCCGTACATCTCGCCCGGCACAGAAAGCGTCCAGCCGAGCGTGATGTCCGCGTCGGAAGCCACAGTTCTCTCGCCGCCGGAGATGGCAGGCAGGCCGCCGACTGTGACGTACTTCGCACCGGGGCTGAGCCCGTTCGGATCAGTCGGATCGATCGGGCCGAGACCCGGCGGTCCGCGCTGCCGCGACAACTCGACCACGACCTGACCCGGACCGACCTTGATGTCGGTCCCGCATTGGACGCCCGAGATGAACTGGTCGCTCGGTCCCGGCGTGATCGCTGCACAGGTCGCGAGACCCGACCCCGTTCCGAGGAAGTAGAGAATCGTGACGTAGTGCTCGTTCAGTCCCGAAACCGACGCCTTCCAGGAGGCCGGGTAGTCGAACGCGAGACCGTCGCGATCGAAGTGAGCGAGGGATGTGGCCGGCTGCGCGGACGGGGCGGCCGAGGTCTGTTTGGCGGACGGCCCACCGCCGCTTGATCCCCCGTTCGGTTGAAGGACAAGCGCCAGCGGGACGAGGGCGATGACAACGATGAAGGCGACCGCTGCGAATCCAAGACGCCAGTCGAACCGAACCGCCCGGCGCCCGCGGATCGAAACCCCTTCAGCGATCCTGTCGGCCAGCTCTGGCGAAGGCTGTGCAGTGTCCAAGGTGGCGTGCAGCGCCTGCGACAGGCGCTCTTCCTGGTTCATAGCTCCTGCCTCATATGGGATCGAAGGCGGCCGAGCGCCCGATGCAGCCGCGACTTGGCCGTCCCCAGTGGGATGCCGAGTGCCACCGCGACGTCGGACACCTCGAGGTCCGCGAAGAATCGAAGGGAGAGAACGGCCCGATCGTCGGGCGGCAGCAGGTCGAAGGCCCGCATCAACTCGATCCTGTCGGTGGGATGTACGGAGGGTTCGAACCCGGGCATTTCGGCCGCCAGATCGAGGCCTATCTCGCGCACACGGTTTCTCCGCCTCGCTTGATCGAGCGCCGATCGAACCGTCAGCCGTCGAAACCAGGCCGGCCAGCGGTCGACCTCACGCAAGCTGCCGATGTCTCGCCAGGCTCGAAGGAAGGCTTCCTGTACCGCGTCCTCCGCCTCCTGCGGTGACCGCGCGATCGAGAGGGCAAGGCGGTAGGCCGCCGGGGTCTCGGCATGGACGAGCGTCGCGAACGCGACCGCGTCTCCCGATCTGGCGGCGAGAACCAGGTTTCCTGCGATGGCCGTCGTGCTGCCCGTCGCCTTCCCCCGGCTCGCGGACTATCTACCGGCCGGTCCCTCCGGCACGGCGCCTATCTACTATGGCGCGCCACTGTATCGATTCGTTCCCTCGCGGCCTAGATCGCCGGATCAGGCTCCCGGCTCGGTTTCGTGGGCTGCGTCCGCTTCGGCCTTGGTCTCGTGGATCGTGCCTGGGGCGTGCTCGGGCGGGGCGTAGATCGTGTACAGACGCAGATCCGTTGTGCCGGTATTGACGAAGTTGTGTCGGGTCCCGGCGGGAACCTGGACGAGCCGGTCGACGGAGACGGCGCTCTTCTCTCCGTCCAGGATCGCCTGACCTTCGCCCTGGACGAAGACCAGCACCTGGTCCACGTCGGGGTGGACCTCACTGCCGATCTCGCCGCCCGGTGGGATGCTCATCACCACGACCTGGGTCTTGGGTCCGGTTGCCAGGACCTCGCGGAAGTAGGTGTTTGCCTTGGCCAGCTTGACGATGTCCTGGTTGAACGCCATGTCTCGCCTCTCCTTGGGTACTGTCCGCTCGGCCGATCAGTCGACCAGGGTCTGGGATTGCTCGCGCATGAACTGCTGGACGTAGTAGAGACCGCCGGATGCCTTGCCGGTGGTGCCGGAGCCCTTCCAGCCGCCGAAGGGCTGGATTCCGGGCCACGCGCCCGTGGTGGCGCCGGCGCGTCGGTTGATGTAGATGACGCCGGCCTCGATCGCCTCCTCGAAGCGGGTGATCTCCTCGCGATCCTCACTGAAGAAACCGGCCGTGAGGCCGTAGATCGTGTCGTTGGCACGCTCGAAGGCTTCGTCGAGCGACTCGAAGGGAGCCACGGCAACCAACGGAACGAACAGCTCATCCGACCAGATGCGGTGCTCGGGCGGGAGGTCGACGACGATCGTCGGGCTCACGTACAGGTTGCTGGGGTAGGCCGGGCCGCTCAGCCACTCGCCGCCAAAGAGGATCCGTCCGTCGCGACGGGCTTCGGCGACGGCTGCCTCGTACTTGGCAAGGGCCCCGGCGTTCACCAGCGGCCCGAGCCAGTTGCGGCGGTCTGTTGGGTCGCCGATCGTGATCGCCTTCGTCTTGGCCACGAGTTGATCGAGGAACGCGTCAAAGACCGGGGCCTGAACGTAGACCCGGCTGCAGGCCGAGCACTTCTGGCCGCCATACCCGAAGGCCGATCGCATCACGCCCTCGGCCGCTTCTTCGAGGTCCGCTCGCGCGCTGACGATGGCCGGGTTCTTGCCGCCCATCTCGACGATGACCGGCTTGGGATAGCGCCGGCTGAACTCCTTGAAGACGTGGTTGAAGCCGATCTCGAACGAGCCGGTGAAGAGCAGGCCGTCGATCCCCGCGTTCTCCTGCAGCTCGGCGCCGACGACCGCGCCGGGCCCGCTGACCATGTTGAAGACGCCGCGCGGGAGGCCGGCCAGGTCGGCGATCTCGGCCAGCTTGACGCCGCACAGCGGGGCATCGCTGGATGGCTTGTAGACGACCGTGTTGCCTGCGGCAAGGGCCCCGCCGGCCGGTCCACCGGAGAGCGCCATCGGGAAGTTGAACGGGCTGATGACCGCCCAAACGCCGTGCGGCTTCAGCACCGATCGGGTGTGCACAGTCGCGTCACCGAGGTTCCCCATGGGGCGGTCGAAGCCGTCGTTGGCCTCGATCTGGTCGCAGTAGTAGCGGATCAGGTCCGCCGTCTCCTCGACGTCGCCGAGCGCCTCGAGGCGGTTCTTGCCGACCTCGATGGCCATCAGCGCCGCCAGCTCCATCTGGCGCTCGCTGATCATCTCGGCCATGCGCCGCATGACACCGATACGCTCCCGCCACGGCATCCGGGCCCAGCCCGGGGCGGCGGCGCGGGCCGCCGCCACGGCGTCCAGCACGTCCTGGCGCGTCCCCTTTGCGAAGCGGCCTACCAGCGACCCATCGATCGGTGAGAGTTTCTCGAAGGTCTCCTCCGAATTCCGCCACTCGCCGTTGATGAAGATGCCGTGGCTGCCGCCCAGCTCGCCCCGCGCGACCGACAGACCGGCGTCGTAGGAGGCGTGCAGCTTCTCGTTGTCGTTGCGCAGCGTGGCGTAGGTGATCTTGAGCCGGGGCTCAGACGTCGCGGCCATCCGAACGCCCTCCTGGTGCCATGCACCTCAACTTGGCTGCACCGCCTCGAGCCGCGCGCTCGCAGCTGGGCGCAGCCGCACTTGCCTCCAGTCTACCCGCCGCTCTCAAAGTCGCTCTGCGAAGGGGAAGCGGGGCCACGCCGGAGCCGCCCGAGAGCCGGCGGCGAAGTCTCCTCCGTGCCACGGCCGAGTCGGCCGCGCGGGCGCGGCCTCCGCCACACAGCGGGCCACGAGCGATCCCCCGGCCGGGTATCCTTCACCGGAACCGCGCCGCGTCCCGTATCGGTTCCCCGCCACCCGGGAGGCAACCCGAACCCGGGAGTCTCGACATAGTCCGCCTGGCGTCGCCGGGCCGTCTCCGGAGATATGGATGAGCGACTCCAGACCGATTCACTGCGTAGTCCTGGTGAAGCAGGTCCCCGATACGCACAACATCACCGGCGAGGTGATGACCAAAGACGGCACCATGAATCGCGGCGCTCTGCCGGCCATCTTCAACCCGGAAGATCTCAACGCCCTCGAGATGGCCCTCCAGATCAAGGACCGCCACGGCGGCACCGTCACCGTCATCACCATGGGACCGCCAAAGGCGGCCAATATCCTGCGCGAGTCGCTCTTTCGCGGCGCCGACAAGGTCGTTCTGCTGACCGACCGCAAGTTCGCCGGCGCGGACACGCTGGCGACCTCCTACGCCCTCCAGTGCGCGGTTCAGAAGCTCGGCCGGTTCGATCTCGTCCTGTGCGGACGCCAGGCCATCGACGGCGACACCGCCCAGGTCGGCCCGCAGACGGCCGAGAAGCTCGGCATCCCTCAGATCACCTACGCCGAGTCCATCATCGAGATCGCGGACGGGAAGGTCACCGCCCAGCGCGCCTTCGATTCCGGCACGGAGATCGTCCGCTGCCAGATGCCCTGCCTGCTCACCGTGGTGGGCACCGCCAACACGCCGCGCCCGGCCTCGGTGCGCCGCCGGATGGAGCACAAGCTCGCCGCCGCCCCGGGCGAGTACACCGCGCTTCGGGCGCAGTGGCCCGAGTTCGAGACCGACGCCGCCCTCGACGAGTACCTCACCAGGCACGACCTCAAGATCCCCGTCTGGACGGCCGAGGACGTCGGCGCGACGGAGGGGAGCATCGGACTGGCCGGCTCTCCGACACAGGTCCACAAGATCAACTTCGTGGTCCTGGAGAGTACCGAGAGCAAGACCATCTCGCCCACGCCCGAGGCGATCGCGGCAATGGTGGCCGAGCTGGTCCATGAATACATCGTCGGGTAGGCGCGAGATGACCGAGCGAAAGAGCATCTGGGTATTCATCGAGCATACCGACGGCCAGATCGCCGACGTGTGCCTGGAGCTGACCGGCAAGGCCCGCGAGCTGGCGGACCAGCTGGGTTACGACGTCGTCGGTCTGCTGTGCGGCCACAACGTGGAGTCTCTTGCCCAGGAGGTCATCCACCACGGCGCCGACCGCGTCCTGCTGGCGGACGATCCCGAGCTGGCCGTCTACCGCACCCTCCCCTACGCGAGAGTGGCGATCGACGAGGCTCGCAGGCGCAAGCCGGAGATCTTCCTGATCGGCGGAACCCCCAACGGCCGCGACTTCGCGCCGCGGGTGGCCAGCGCCCTGCGCTGCGGCCTGACCGCCGACTGCACCGATCTCCAGATCGGCGACTACTACGTCAAGAAGGAAGACAAGACCTACAAGAACCTCCTCTATCAGATCCGGCCCGCCTTCGGCGGCAATCTGATCGCCACGATCGTCAACCCGAACACGCGGCCCCAGATGGCCACGGTCCGGGAAGGGGTCATGCGCAAGCCGGCCGCCGACGCCGGCCGAACGGGCACCGTCGAGGCCGTTACTCCGTCGTTCGAGCCGGGCGACTTCGCCCTGGAAGTCCTGAGCCGCCAGGTCCGCAAGTCGACCGTCAAGCTCAAAGACGCGCCGGTGATCGTCTCCGGCGGCGCCGGAATCTCGAGCGCCGAGGAGTTCGCGCTCCTGCAGGACCTGGCCAACCTGCTCGGCGGCGAGGTCGGCGCTTCGCGCGCAGCCGTCGACGCCGGGATGATCGATCGAGCCCACCAGGTAGGCCAGACCGGCACGACCGTTAGGCCGCGCCTATACATCGCGGCCGGCATCTCCGGGGCCATCCAGCACCGGGCCGGGATGGACCAGTCGAGCAAGATCATCGCCATCAACACCGACCCCAACGCCCCGATGTTCCAGATCGCGCACTACCGGATAGTGGGTGACGCGGGAGAGGTGCTGCCCTTGATCATCAAGACCCTGCGTGAGCGCTCAATGGAACAGCGAGACCCCGAATGAGCGAGAACTTCTTCCTCGACAACCCGGACCTGCAGTTCCGCCTGGCCCAGCTCGATCTCCGCGAGGCACTTGAGCTGAAGGAGAAGGGCTACTCCGAGACCGAGCTGTACGCGGCCGCGCCGCGCAACTACGCCGACGCGAAGGAGAACTACCGGATCGTTCTCGAGGTCCTGGGCGAGGTCTGCGCCGAGAGGGTCGCTCCCCGAGCCGCCGAGGCGGACGAAGAAGGCGCCCATTTCGAAGACGGCGAGGTTACCTACGCCGCGCCGACACTGGAGGCCATCGAGGCTCTGCGCCAGGCCGAGCTCTTCGGGGCCATGCTGCCGCGCCAGTTCGGCGGCCTGAACCTGCCCGAATCGATCTACCAGATGATGGTCGAGGTCGTCGCCCGGGCCGAGAGCGGCCTGATGACCGTCTACGGTCTGCAGGAGATCGCCTCCTGCCTGGAGGAGTACGGCGACGAGGAGACGAAGGCGCGGATTCTGCCGAAGTTCTCGCGAGGCGAGGTCTCCGGGGCGATGGTCCTGACCGAGGCGGATGCCGGCTCGGACCTGGGGGCCGTGGCGACCAAGGCGACCCTGGACGAGGCCACGGGCCAGTGGCACCTCAACGGCGTCAAGCGCTTCATCACCAACGGCCTCGCCGACGTGTCGCTGGTCCTGGCTCGCAGCGAGGAGGGCTCCAGCGACGCCCGCGGCCTATCGATGTTCGTGGTGGAGAAGGACGAGACCGTCAAGATCCGCCGCATCGAGAACAAGCTGGGCATCCATTCCTCGCCCACCTGCGAGATCCAGTACAACAACACCCCGGCCATCCTCCTGGGCAAGCGTCGCTTTGGGCTGATGCGCTACTCGATGAATCTCATGAACGGGGCCCGCCTGGCGGTGGGCGCCCAGGCGATGGGCATCGCCGAGGCCGCTTACCGAGAGGCGGATCGCTACTCCAAGGAGCGCATCCAGTTCGGCAAGCCGATCCGATCCCTCCCGGCCGTGAGCCGGCTACTGCTCGCCATGAAGGTCGACCTCGAGGCCTCCCGGGCGCTGCTCGCCGAGACCGCAAGCTGGGTGGACCTGTGGAAGGTCCACGAGAAGGCGATCGGTGAGGGCACGGCTCCCAACCTGGACGCGTTGCGGGCCCGCCACAAGCAGTGCCAGACCCTGGCGGAGACGCTGACCCCGATGGTGAAGTACTGCGCCACCGAGATGGGCAACCGCGTCTGCTATCAGGCCATGCAAGTCCACGGCGGCGTGGGCTACATGCGCGAGTTCAACATCGAGCGGCTCTTCCGCGACGTTCGAATCACCAACATCTACGAGGGCACGAGCCAGCTGCAGGTGGTCGCGGCCATCGGCAAGCTGCTCAACCACTCCCTGGACCCGCTCCTGGCCGAGTGGCAGGCAGCCGAGTATCCGGCCGACATGGCCGCCGAGAAGGCGATCCTCGTGGAGCTGACGGAGCTCTTCGGCAAGGCCGTCGATGCGCTCAAGGCCCAGCCCGAGCGCGACCGCGTCGACTACTACGCCTGCGACCTGGTCGACATGGCGGTCTGGTTGAGCTGCGCCTGGCTGCTGCTGCGCGACACCAACGTCCTGGAGGCCAAGAAGCCGGTCGCCAGGGTCTATGTGGCGTCGATCGCCGCACGGGTTCGCGCGGCCGGGCAGGTCGTCTTGGCCTCCGATCCGGTTCCGCTCGAGGCGATCCCCGCGCTGCTCGGGTAGCCGAGCGCGCCGTTCGGCGCCACGCCCATCGTAGAAACTCGCGACCACCAGGCCCGCCGGCCCGGCGGTCGCGTACTTGCGAGCCGTCAGGGCTGCGTCAGCGTCAAAGCGCCATCGGGAAGACTGCCGGTCGAGGAGAAGAGCTCTATCCGTGCCTCCACCCACCACTGAACCCTGCGGATCGCAGTCGCGCCGGTCGCGCCTGTGGGAGCAGACCCGGGCCCGAAACTGCCGCTGACTTCGATCGGCAACGTGCAGTCCGCACCCGCGCTGCAAAGCGACTCCCACTCTGTTTGAGCCGGGGTTTGCCCGTCGCGGAGCTGTGGAGTAGAGCCCACGGTAACGACGGTCGACAAGGGGTAGTCGGGCGTAAACCCCGCGAATACGCGAGCGACCGCCGGGTAGACGGCCGGCTCCGCCACGAGGGCCTTCGGAGCGTGAAGGTAGGCCAGCCCGCCCGCAGTGGCAGGATCAAGAGGCACTTTCAGGTCGCCGACGGCCCGGGCGGAGACCATCCTGGGCTTGCCGTCGAAGCGCTGCGACACATCCTCCGTGAGCGTTGCCTCGATCGTCCCGGCGTCCTTTACGCACTCGTCCGGGGCACCGGCGGTGATTATGTCCAACGTCGCGTCGACGTCGATTGCTCGTGTCTCTCCAGCGACTGGGAAGCCCCAACGGAACACGAGCGCATAGGAGCGGTTGCAGCCCTTCCAGCATGCTTCGCCAGGCCACGTATGGCCTTCGCCGTATCCCGGACCGGGAATCACGAGGGGAGCTGTGCCTCCGGTGACATCGACGATGGAGACCCAGGGTCGCTCGAAACGGTTGCCGCCTTCTTCGATCCAGCTGAAGTCCAGCCTCGCCTCAATCTGGCGGTCGACATGGGGAATGTCCACCTTGATCACGCGGGCAGCCGCCGGTGAGTCAGCGCTGAGGACGACCTTCCCGGACCATTTCACGTCCGTTGGATGCGAGCAGCCAGGCCCACAACCAGCAGCGACGACCGGAACAAACGCCAGCGCCGAAATGTATGCGAGCAATCCCCTCCTGATCCCCATGGACCAAGGATAACGACGTTTCCCGCCCAATTGTGGCGGACGCGATTGTCTGCGCCACGCACAACCTCTCCGGGGTTGGCAACGATTCGGATGGCGGTATTCGGCCGTGACCGCCATTTCTACCAATTCGACTCTGGGAGCAGGCGCCGGCCGTCGGGCGGGGTCGGCTCGTCTGGCCAGCAGTACTTGCTTTGGTGCCTCCGGCCCAGGCGCGGCGGGGCTACGGAGTGACGACGACGGTCACCTCGAAGAGTCCCGCGCCGCCGGTGCACTGCAGTGCCTCGCCGCAGCTTGTCCGGCTCGCGGAGATGAGGGCGCTTCCTCGCGCAAGGGCCTTGAAGGTTGCCGTGACGGTGCCGCAGCCGGCGCCTGGAACGCATTTGACCGCGCCCGCGACCGAGTAGACGGGTCGGCCGATCATGGTCAGGACCGACGGGTCAGGGCTGTCGTGGACGGTCCAGTAGATGTTGTGCAGGACGAGCTTGACCGTCGCACCGACGGACACGGTGAGCATTCGACCGCTATCGGCCTCGCCGAGTTCCGTCGTGCTTGTCGGACCAGCCGGCGGGGCGGGAGCCGTACTGCCTGTGGCGGCCGGTGCCGGGCTGCGGGTGCCGGCGGGTGCCGGGCTGCTCGTCGGGGTCGAGGTGCCGGCGGTCGCATTCGATCCCGTGGCCAACGAGGTGAGTCCGGGCGACGTGAGCTCGGGGGCGCTGGAGGGCGATGCGCCCACGCCGACGCAGGCAGCTGCCACGAGTGCCGTGCAGGCAGCGGTCGCCAGCATCCGGGCGATGACGATTTGACGATTGTGGATCATGCCGAGGCCTCGTGATGCGATCGAGCCTCAGACGTTGGCCGACGCCGCTGAGTTTCCCGAGGGCGGCGGCCTTCGGTGACCGCCGCCCTCGAGGAGCTACTCATCAGCGGCCGGGCTCGCCAATCGCAGCGGCGTTGACGAGGCCGGCGCCGAATGCGTCGGCGTCGGAGATGGCCCGGCCACCGTTGTGGCAGTAGCCGGTCGTGCAGGCGATCTCGGTGAGGTCGCCCGCCGACGTGTCGGTCGCGCTCAACGGCTGAGTCGTGTTGCCACGGACGTGCTGAGCGCTGGCCTTGAGCGTGGCCTCGATGGCCTGCGGCTTGTGGCGCAGCGAGGGGTTGCGGCTGGCGATCAGGGCCGCGACCGCCGAAGCGTGCGGCGTCGCCATCGACGTGCCCTGAATCGTGCTGTAGCAGTCATTGGGGTAGAACTTGGGTCCAAGTGCCGGCGAGTTTGCGAGCACTCCCGAACCCGTCCAGCACGGGATCTCGAGCGCCCAGTCGGAAGTGACGCTGAAGTCCTCATAGGCGGTCGTGGCGTCGGCAGTCGTGTAGGGGAAGCCGGGCGTTCCGCCTCTGTCGTAGCGAGGGATGTTGAACTTACGTGCGCCGCCCGGCGCCGCCACGTCCACGCGCGGACCGTAGTTGCTGTAGTAGGCGAGCTGGTTCTCTCGCCCCACACCGGTCGGCTGATGGAGATCGCTGGTCGGTTTGCAGGTGGCGCTGCCGAGTGCGCCGGTTCCGTCGGGCGTGTCGCCGATCGTGCCCGCAGGGCAGGAAGCCGACGGAGCAGCGACGACGTTGTTCGTTGCCGAAACCATGACGACGCCGGGAATGCCACCCGGAGTCTCGTAGAGCCCGTAGAGGTCGAGCAATGGATCACCAGGAACGGTCTCACTCCCGTGGCTCAGAACGCGACCGCCCGCACCGATCCGGACGTGCTCGTTGCCGGCGGCGGCGACGATGAGCGTGCCCTTGCGAAGCGCATAGGCAACGGTCTGGACGTACTGCTTGTAGACGAGCGCGTCGTCGGGATTCGCGAGGTCGAGGTAGCCACCGAACGAGATGCTGACGACGTCGATGCCGTGATTGGCGGCGTAGGTGAAGGCTGCCAGGATCTCGGAGTCGTAGGCGTAGCCGCACCACTGCGAGATCTTCAGCGCCACGAGCTTGACGTTCGGCGCGATTCCATTGATGCCCTGGCCGTCGAGTGCGGCGGCGATGTTGCCACCGATCCAGGAGCCGTGGCCGTTCCAGTCAGTCGTTGCAGGGCCACCGTAGAGCGCCGCCCAGTCCGCGTCAGTCTTGGCCAGATCGGTCCCCGCGTACACCTGCTCGCAGATGGTCGGGCTGCCCTCCAGGCCGGTGAAGTCCTCGACATGAACGACCTGGGAGGCAAGCTCCGCGTGCGTGAAGTCGAGGCCTGTGTCGGCGACGCCGACCGTCACTGCCGGACTGCCGGTCGATGTCTTCCAGGCCGCCGGCGCTCCGATCCGGTTGACGTTCCACATCAGACCCGGCAGCGACATTGCCGGATCCGGAGTGACCTTGGAGTGGCCGCCCCCGCCCGGGCCGTGCGGCGTCAATTTCGGAGGCGCGACGGCGCCGCCTTCAGGTGGCGTCAGCTGCTCCATGTGGTCGGGCGCGACGCCCGACGCATGGGCATCGCTCGAGAGGCCGCGCAGGTTGCTCCCGCCTGTGACTACGAACGTGTTTATGTCGGGCAGCTCGTTGATGATTCGGCCACCCGCCGCTGAGATGTCCGCCCTCAGACCGCTGAAGTCCTGGTCGCTCTTGGCGACAAGGATCCAGCGGTTGCCACCAGCGTGGGTTGGGCCTGCGGCGGCGGCCGATGGGGCCGCGGCCGCGGCGCTCACGATCAACACGGCGGCCGATGCCATGGCCAGCCAGGGATGTATCCGTGCCATATCGTCTCCTCCGGGCACAAACGTCCCTACGACAACGCGCGGTGCGGTCTCGCCAGTGGCTCGGCGCGGTCAAGGCGACCTGTGTGAAGACCACGCGTCACTGCCCACCGCTTGACGGCTCATGGTAGTAACTTGGATACAGCCCCGGCAGCAGGTAAGGCGGCGTATTCAACCCCCACCTACCTTGAAGTAGGCAGAGGTGCAGCTTCGGTCAGCGGCAGCGGTGACCAGAGACGGCGGCTCCGCGCGGCGCCGACGGCCGCAACGCCCATCCACACGTTCCATGTACGGAACGGTTCCCCACTACTCTGGCGTAACGAGTCAGGCCCGCCGGAGTTAGGAACAGGTGGAGACGGCCGGAGCCGAGGAATCGACGGAGGACCGACGGAACCCATGAGATTGACCGAGAAGCCGGCAGCCCGAGCAGCCGAACAGGATTCGACCTCCTCGCCGGCGCCGCGAGCCCAGGCCGTCGCCGTTGCCAAGCCGCGAGTCGGCCGTCGCCTCGCCCGCCCTGCCGACGACTGTGAGAGTAGCGGCCTGCTCAACGGCAAGAAGGCCCTCGTCTTTGGCGTCGCCAACGACCACTCGATCGCCTGGGGGATCGCCAAGGCGTTGCACGAGCAGGGCGCGAAGGTCGGCTTCAGCTCGATGGCTTCGCTGATCAAACGCCGAGTTCGGCCGCTTGCGGCTTCGATCGGCTCCACTTTCGTGGAAGGCTGCGACGTCCGCGACGACGACGAGATCCGGCGCGTCTTCGAGCGCTGGCATGCCCGAGAGGGCAATCTGGACATCCTCGTCCATGCCGTCGCATACGCCGAGAAGGAAGACCTCGCCGGCCACTTCGCCGACACCAGCCGGGACGGCTTCCACACCGCCTTCGACATCAGCGTCTACTCGCTGATCGCAATGGCGCGGGAGGCCCGCCCCTACATGGCGCCGGGCTCCTCCATCATCACCCTCACTTACTACGGTGCCGAGAAGGTCGTGCCTCACTACAACATCATGGGCGTGGCCAAAGCGGCCCTCGAGGCGTCGACGAGGTATCTGGCGGCCGACCTGGGCCCCAGCGGAATCCGAATCAACGCCATCAGCGCCGGGCCGGTTCGAACCCTATCCGCGCACGGAATCGCCGGCTTCAAGCTCATGTACGGCGCGTTCGCGGACGTGACCCCGCTGCGCACGCACATCACCATCGAGGACGTAGCCGGCACGGCCGTCTATCTGGCCAGCGATCTCTCCGGCAAGACCACGGGCGAGACGATCTACGTCGACGGCGGCTTCAACATCCTGGGGTTGCCGGTCGCCGAATAGTGGTCGGGTGAGCTGTCGCTATCTGCCGGTGCGCGGCCCTGCGTCGGCCGACCGCCGCCCGACGCGCCGGAGACGGATCCACACGATCAGGATGCAGAGCGCGATCAAGGCGCCGACGGCGTCGATGCCCACGTCCACCGGCGAGGGGTGGCGTCCAGCCGTGAAGGATTGGTGGAGTTCGTCGCTGCCTGCGTAGACGGCGGTCAGCAGCCAGCTCCAGAAGACCGGGCGGCCGATCTGAGCGGATGTCAGGGCGCGCCATAGCAGGATGGCCAGCACGCCGAAGACGAACATGTGTCCGGCCTTGCGGACGACAAAGTCAAGCGCATCCGCCTGGGCGAACCTCAGGTTCGACTGGGCCGAGAAGGCGAAGATGAGGGCGGCCCAGAGCACGACAGGCAGCCACTCCAGGAGAAAGGCGAGGATTGCCGGCTTGAGGGTGCGCACCAGGGCATGTTAGCGACGCCGCCCTATTCCCGAGTTGGTGCAACCTCAGTCGGTGCCGCCCGACAGCTCGAAGTGCATGAGGCGCCACGTGGCGAGAACCAGCGCGGCCACGACTACCACGGCCGACAACACGACCGCGGTCTCGGGAGGGAGCCGCGCCGGCTCGCGACCCACCTGGACGAACCAGTCACCCACCCCGAGCGCGTACTGCCGGATCGAGAGGTTGGCGATGCCGGGCAGCAGTGAGGAGAGCAGCCCCTCCCAGATCAGCGTGTAGCCGATCCCGATGACCAGGGCTCGCCGCGTGAACATGCTGACTGCCACGAAGACGGCCACGTAGCACAGCCCGCCCACGACCGTCGCGCCCACATACGCCTCGGTTGCGCGCACACCCACCTCACCGGCCGGAATCACTTCCACCAGCGCCCCCGCCAATATCGCTCCGACAGTGAGCAGAAGCGTCAGCGCCGCCGCGGCCATCGCCTTGGACAGAACCACGGCCCACCGCGGCAGGGGCTTGGCCAGCAGGTACAGCGCTGTCCCCTCATCCAACTCGGCGCCGAACGCACCCGTTCCGAAGAGAACCGCGGTGAGCGGCAGAACGATGGCTATGAGAACGCCATCGAAAACGGAATTGCTGTACCGCTGGACATCGATCCGGTCGAACAGTCGGAAAACCAAGGCGAGAAGCAGCGGCAGCGCGGCCAGCAGCAGCAGGAGAAGGGTGCGTCTGCGGCCAAGCAGCTGCCTGACGGTGACGCGAAAGATCTCGGGCATTGCCCGGATCGGGCTTCTCGGCGAACCGTGGATCATCGATGCACCAGATATTCGAACACGCTTTCGAGCGACTCGTCGGCCGGTGAGACTTCGGTCAAGCGGACGCCGGCGCGCAGGCTGGCCTCGGCGATGATCCGACGGAAGGCAGAGAGGTGAGCGGTTTGCACCGACACCGCGTTCTGCTGCAGCTCGACTGCGAAGACGGCCGGGTGGGCGATTAGGACCGTCGCCAGCTTGCGATCGTCACTGGAACGGATCGTGATCATGTGCGGGCGATCGGTCATGAGCGCTCGGATGGCCCGGAAGTCGCCCGAGGCGGCAAGCCGGCCGGCCACCATCACGAGAATCTCTGTGCCGATCCGCTCCACCTCCTCGAGAATGTGCGAGGAGAAGAGGATCGTCCGGCCCGCGGCCGCCATCTCGCCCAACAGGTCCATCATGGCCAGCCGCTGGCGAGGGTCCATGCCGTTGAAGGGCTCGTCGAGGAGCAGCACCTGCGGGTCGTGGACCAGTGCGCCCGCCACCTTGGCTCGCTGTCGCATTCCCTTCGAGTACGTGCCGATGGCACGATCCGCGGCGTCCTGGAGGCCCACCCGCTCGATTGCGACCCGGGAGGCGGCGTCGGCGTCGCGCATGCCCTGGAGCCGGGCGTTGAAGCGAACGTATTCGAAGCCGGTCAGGAAGCCGTAGACCGATTCGCGCTCGGGAACCAGCCCGATCCGGCGGTAGACGGAAGGATCACTGCTTGGGCTGAGACCAAGTACGCGGACGGTGCCGGCCGACGGTGCCAGGAAGCCGGCCAGCATGTGGAGCAGGGTCGTCTTGCCGGCTCCGTTCGGCCCGAGGAGTCCGGTGATCCCCGGTCCGAGGCTGAACGTGATGTCGTTGACGGCAACCACGTTGCCGTACCACCGGGCCACGTTGACCAGCTCGATCGCCGGAGTCTCCGGAGCGATGTCCACGGGCGGCGAGTCCACTACAGGCGGGGTGGTCATGCCGCGATCCTCCTGTAGCGCCAGACGAGGATCCCGGTGAAGAGCAGCGTGCTGACTAGGCCGGCGAGAACGTAGGCACCGGCGCCGATGCTCGACGGGAAGTCCGCAGGTATTGGAGTTCCGAAGAACCAATCGTTGGCCCGGGTCAATCCGGTGATCGGTGTTAGCAGGGGGAGAACGTCCACCCACTTGGCTCCCGCTTCATGGCCGATGCCGTAGATCACGATCGGCACGAACTCCACGAGCAGGAAGTACGCGAGCACGCCGACAGCGGCGTACGCGCGCCGCGGCGAGTACGAGGAGAGCGCCAGCGCGATCGACGCCATGCTCGCGGCGATGAGGAGGTTCGAAGGGATGCTCGGCAGCGCCTTGGGCCATTCGCTCCCGACGGCCTTGAACGCGTCTGTGCCCATGAGGATGTCGCCGATGAAGAGCGCGATCACCGGAACCATCAGAACCAGGAAGAGCGCAGTGGCCAGGGACAGGAGCCTGGCCATCGCATAGTCGGACCTGCCCATGGCCCTGGTGAAGTACAGAGGCAGGACCTGGTAGCGCTGATCCCGGCATACGACTTCGGGCGCCTGGGCGACCAGGAACAGGACTATGAACGTGCCTATCCCTCCGAAGTAGTTGGCGTAGTTGGGGAGGTCCGCCGGATTCGTGGCGCCCGAGGCGATGGACTTCGAGAGGCTCGCCGAGAAGGCCAGCACGATGACCGCGGGCAGGGCATACAGGCCGGCCAGGATGAAGGGAGCGGCCTTGGCGCTCACCGGCCGCCCGAAGCCCCAGATCCCTCGCAAGCTATCCACGTACAGAGACCAGGCCGCGAACCACCGGCCATGACGCTTGCCCTCGTAGTGCCGGTAGCCAAGGTCGTAGATGCTGCCGGCCGGAGAGCTGGCGGCGGAGGGATTGCCGGCGTTCACTGGACACCTCCGGCGGCCGGGGCGTCGTCGCGGAAGATGTCCTCCAGGCGCCGCCTCTCCTGCTGGATCCGCACGAGCGGAAGACTGAGCTCCGCCACGGAATCTCGGATCGCGTCGTAAAGGCTCTCGTCCTCCAGCGCGAGCAGAACGCAGGCACCGTCCTGCCGGGCCTGGAATCCGCGCCCGGAAAGGGCGGCGGCCAGTCGGTCCGCGCCCTCCTCGACCTCGACGGCCACCACGGGGGTCCGCTGGGTGAAGGTCGAAATCGGGGCCGACTGGAGCAAGCGGCCCGCATCGATGGCCAGCAGGTAGGTGCACACCTGCTCGATCTCGCCCAGCAGGTGCGACGCCACGACGACCGAGATGCCGAAATCGGTGCCGGTGCGCTTGATCAGATCGAGCATCTCGTCGCGGCCGCCGGGATCCAGGCCGTTCGTCGGCTCGTCGAGCAGCAGCAGCTTGGGATCGTGAGCCAGGGCTTGAGCAAGCTTGACGCGCTGCTTCATGCCGGTGGAGTAGCCGCCGATCTGCCGGTAGCGCTCCTCGTACAAGCCCACGTGGCGCAGGACCTCGGCGGTCCTCTCGCGGGCGGCGGTTCGCGGTAGTCCCGAGATGCGAGCCATGTGGGTGACGAATTCGGTCGCACCCACGTCGGGCGGCAGGCAGTCGTGCTCGGGCATGTAGCCCACGACCTTGCGGATCTCTCCGGCCTCGGCGCCGATGTCCATGCCCAGAACCGATGCACTGCCGCTCGTAGGCGCCAAGAGCCCAAGCAGGATCTTGAGCAGCGTGCTCTTGCCGGCGCCGTTCGCCCCTACGAGGCCGATGATGCCCGGCTCCACGCGCAGGTCGAGACCGGCCAGCGCCTTGACCGGCCCGTAGTCCTTGGTGAGGCTCGCGGTCTCAATGAGCGACATCAGACTGGCTCATGCCCCCTGAGGGAGTCGTGCCAGCATGATACCCGGCCGAGGCGGGGCGCGCTCCGCGTGCTCCTCCAGGCCGGGGCGGGCAGCCGCGCGACGCGGCGCGCTCGCCCGGCCGCCCGGACGTGCCTCCGCGTGCCCATCGCCCGACCTACACTGGCGCCACGATGGAAGACCGAAGCGTAGCCCGCCATCTCGGCGGTGCGGAGCTCTGGGCGCGCGTGGACGGTACAGCCGGGTTGCCCGGCCTCGTCCCGCTGCCGATCGAGCAGGAGACCCGGACCCCCAACGAGGCCGCGGACGCAGCGCGCCGGCCCCCCGGTCCGGACCTGCCCGCCGTGGCTTTCATCTCCGGCTGGGAGGACGGCGAGCCGTTCTGCGCGACGATCTGCTCAACCGACGTCGGCGTCGAGTTCTGCCGGGGCTGCTCGGCTGGGCTCGCGGCGCGAGTACTGGCCACGGGGCGTGCCGCGCACGACCGCTGCCAGGCGGGCGGCCGGCTCCTGGGTTTTCCGGCACCGCGAGGATCGCGCATCACGGCCGCGATCTTGCGGGTCGGCCCGCCCAAACCTCGAGACGCGGCCCTCGTAGCCGACAGGGCGCGAGTGGCACCAGAAGCCCTGCGACGGGCCGCCCGCCAGTCGCCGCCCCCGAACGCTCGGGCGGCGCTCGAGGCGGCGCGGATACTGCGGGACCCCGCCCTGCTGCTGGAGTGGCAGATCCAGCAGAGGCTGCGTGGCTCCGAGTGGCGGCGAACGGCGACTGCGGCCCTGGCCCAGATCGTGGCCACGGCCGAGGAGTTCTACGAGCTGTACCGCGACTCTCTGCGGCAGCGCCGCGAGCTCGAGCGCAACCAGCGGCGCCTGGACCGCCTGGCTCGTCAGATCCTCCGGGCGAGCGAGCTCGAACGGGCACGCATCGCCCACCAGATCCACGACACGGCCGCTCAATCGATGGTGAGCGCCTTCCGATTCCTCGACGCCGCCCGAGCGCTCGCCAGGCAGCATCCCGGCGAGTCCGTGGAGAGCTATCTGGAGTCCGCCTCGGACCGCCTCGTCGTCGCCATCAAGGAGGTCCGCACGGTTCTGGCCGACCTGGTCCCGCCGGGGATCGAGGAACTCGGCCTCGCCCATGCCATCAGCACTCGGATGGCGGCGCTGGCGGAAGAATCGGGCATGGACATGACCTTCGAAGGCGACCTGCCGCGGCTCGACGATTGGGTGGAGCAGGCGCTCTACGGGATGAGCGTCGAGGCTCTGACGAACGCCGTGAGGCATTCACAGGCCCAATCCATTCGTGCCGAGCTCAAGGTCACGCGGGGACGAGCCATCGTTACGGTGCAGGACGACGGCCTGGGGTTCGATCCGGCGGCGGCGGAGCGCCGGCGAGCCCGCGGCGGCCTGGGTCTGCTAGGCATCAACCGACAGGCGCGCTGGCTCGGCGGGGCCGCTTCGGTCCGGAGCCGGCCCGGCGCAGGAACCGTGGTCAGAATCTCGATACCGATCGCCCGGCATGTGAGCACACGGGCGGGCCGCGCATCATGACGGCAGACGGAGGGCAGAGCGTGAACGAGCGCACGCGCGTACTCCTCATCGACGATCACGAGATGGCTCGCCGAGGTCTCCGCGCGATGCTCTCCGCGGCCGACTGGATAGAGGTCGTAGGCGAGGGCGATTCCTGCCAGGCCGGACTGAACCTGGCACAGAGTCTCCAGCCCGACGTGGTGTTGCTCGACATCCGCATGCCCGGGATGGACGGGCTGGCCTGCCTCGAGAGAATCAAAGCCGCCAACTCGCGAATCGCCGTCATCATCGTGACCCTGTACGACGACCACCACTACGTGCTGGAGGCGATCCGTCGCGGCGCCTCGGGCTACCTTCTCAAGGATGCGAGCACAGCGGACGTCATTCAGACCCTCCGTAACGTGGCCGACGGCCAGTTGGCGGTGGAACCGCAGTTGCTGCGCGAGGCCCTGGCGACACGCGGCCAGCCGGGGCTGCCGGGCGAGTCGGCACGCCAGCGAGCAGAGCAGTACGCCCTCACCCCGCGCGAGCACGACGTTCTCCTCCTCGTCGCCGAGGGCCTGACGAACAAGGAGATCGGTGGGCGCCTTTCGATCAGCGAGGATACGGTCAAGAAGCACGTCCAGAACATCATCTGGAAGCTGCGGGCCGTGGATCGAACACAGGCTGCCATCATGGCCTTCAGGCTCGGCCTTCTCGATCCATCCGCCTGAGCTGCTCGGCCTCCCGCGCCGACGGGCTCGACGGGTCGTCCCGGAAGCGCACCAATCCCCGCGGATCGTTCAAGTCGTGCCCTCGCCCGACCGATGCCCCGACAAGAGAGCGGTCTGCCTGCCGCGGCATGCGGCGGCTGAGGACCTTTGTACGTGACTCGCGAAACCATGGCCCACGAAAGCGGCACCCTGTGACAACACTGGCTCTATCGGACGCCGGCGAAACCGTAGTCGCCACTACGTTCTCGCGGGCGATGAGGCGCGCCGGCGAGGCTCTCGGCTCCATGAGCGGTCAGGCCATCGAGGTCAGGACGCCGATGCTCCGTCGCTGCTCGGCCGCCGACGTCGTCGCGATGGCCGGCGGCGCGGAGGCCGTGGTCGCGGCCGTGTACGTCGGCATCAAGGGCTCGCTCCAGGGCCACGCCCTGCTGCTTCTCTCGCCGACCGATGCCCACCGCCTGGCCCAGATCCTTCTGACCGGCCTGCTCGAGCCTGGCGAGTTGCCGGCGGAGGCTCCGAGCGATCCGTTGGTCTTCGATGAGCTCGAGCTCTCCGCCGTGCAGGAGGCGGGCAATGTAACGATCTCGGCCTTCCTCAACGAACTCGGGATGCATCTCCGCCGGCCAGTCCAGCCGACCCCACCGCAGATCGTGATCGAGATGGCCGGCGCCATCCTCGATGGGGTCCTGATGGATCTGATGAGCACCGTCGACGAGGTGCTCGCCGCCCGAACCACCTTCACGGAAGGCGGCCGTGAGATCGACGGAACTCTCCTCGTGCTGCCCCGCGCCGACAGTCTCTCGATCCTCCTGGATGCCCTGGGGGCGCTTGGCATATGACCGCGACCGCTGCGCCGACGGTGCTGGTCGCGAGCATCGGCGAGATGGTCTTCAGCTCCGACCCCGACTCATGCCTGGTCGCCTACGGACTGGGCTCATGCGTCGCGCTGGCGGCGTGGGATCCCAGCGCCCGGGTCGGCGGCCTTGCCCATTTCATGCTCCCGAGTGGACCCTCGAACGGCAGCGGACCGGTCAAGTTCATCGAGGGCGGCCTGGACAACTTCCTGAAGGCCCTCGAGGCCAGAGGAGCCCAGCCGAGCCGCATCATCCTGAAGGCCGCGGGCGCCGCATCGATGCTGGCGATCGGCGGCGGACTCGCCATCGGCACACGAAATGCGGAAAAGATGCAGGCCGGCCTCGCAGAGCGCGGCCTCCGTCTGACCGCGGGTGCGCTCGGAGGCACCGCCGGCCGAACCGTCCAACTCGAGGTCGGAGACGGCCGATTCATCGTCAAGAGCCTGTCAACCACAACCGAGCTGTAGCAGCAAGAGCGTCAGGAGCACCTCGCGATGGCCAAAATCCTCGTCGTCGACGACGCAGCCTTCATGCGTCTACGCGCCGCCAAACTACTTGCCGAGGCCGGCCATCAGGTCATCGAGGCCGAGAATGGACGGATGGCCGTCGAAACCTACCTGCGCGAGCGACCGGATTGCGTCCTCATGGACATCACGATGCCCGAGATGGATGGCCTGGAGGCACTCGCCGAGATCCGCCTGCAGGACCCGCAGGCGAGAGTCGCCATGCTGACGGCGCTGGGCCAGCAATCGATAGTGATGGACGCGATCAAGCGCGGCGCCCGCGATTTCGTGGTGAAGCCATTTGCTCCGGGCCGCGTCCTGGCCGCCGTCAACAGACTCCTGGTCGCATAGCGCACCCGGCACTCACTATGGCCAGAATCCGCGTCCTGATCGTGGACGACTCGGCGTTCTTGCGGCACACCCTGGGCCGCCTGCTGAGCGGGATTCCCTCGCTCGAACTCGTGGGCGCCGCGTCAAACGGCGAGGAGGGCCTGCGGCTCGCCCGCGACCTGCGACCCGACGTCATTACCCTCGACGTCGAAATGGCCGTCCTCGATGGGTTGGCCATGCTCAAGCGGCTCATGATCGAGACGCCGACTCGCGTGGTAATGCTGTCGAGCAGAACAACAGCAAACGCGCGGCTGACTCTGGACGCCCTCGACAACGGCGCCATCGACTTCGTCCCCAAGCCCTCCGGTCCCCTCTCCCTGGACATCGCCCTCGTGGGCGACGAGCTCGTCCGGAAGATCGAGGCTGCCGCCGCAATGACCGATGCCGCGTTCCGGCGGCACTGCCAGATCGCCGTCACCAACCTGACTCGGGCCAAGCCCGTCCGGATGGCAACGCCCGTCCGGATGGCTGCGCCGGCCGCAATACGGCCGGCGGACGGGGGAGCGGCGACCGAACGCTGCGATCCGCGGGTCACCGAGCCCGCCAGTCGGCGTCGCCATACACCACGCGTGGCCGCCCGCCGTCTCGTGGTGGTGGCATCCTCGACCGGCGGTCCGAGCGCCCTGAACGTCCTCGTGAGAGGCCTGCCCTCGACCCTGAGTGCCGCCGTCGCCATCGTGCAGCACATGCCGGCCGGCTTCACCGCATCGCTTGCAGCTCGCCTGGATTCAGCAGGGACGCTGCGCTGCGCCGAAGCCACATCGGAGGACATCCTGGCAGCGGGCGAGATCCTGGTCGCGCCAGGCGATCGCCACATGATCAGCACCACGAACGGCCACATCCGGCTCGTTCGCTTGAGCCCAGTAAACGGAGTGCGGCCGGCGGCAGACGTGACCCTCCAGTCCGTCGCGCCAATCTGGCGCGACCGGCTGCTCTGCGTGGTCTTGACCGGCATGGGCGTCGACGCCCGAGACGGTGCTCGCGCCGTGAAGCTCTATGGCGGCAGGGTCATCGCCCAGGACGCCGCGACGGCGACGATATACGGCATGCCCGGGGCCGTGACCGAGGCAGGCCTGGCAGATCAGGTCCTGCCACTGGACAAGATCGCGGCTTCGGTGGCGGCATGGAGCGCGGCCGACGAGCAGGAATCAACCGATCCGCGGCCCGCTCCCACCGGCCGAGCCCGGGGCACGGCTCACCACTCCGCTCTCGCTTCTTGAGCTCCTAACCCCAGACGCGAATCGCGCCGATAACTACAGCGAGAATCCGCAGCCGGACCGCGTCCGGCGTGATGTATGGAGGAACGTGCCATGGCCGACGAGCCCTCACCCAGCGGCAGCGGCCAGTCTGGGGAGCTGCAGATAGTCGTCTGCGAGCTCGCGGACGAGCACTACGGCCTTGACATCGCGGGCGTCTTCGAGATCATCCGGCACCAGCCGATCACCCCAGTACCTCGAGCGCCAAGCTTCGTGAAGGGCGTGATCAACCTCCGCGGCCGGATCATCCCGGTCGTCGACCTGCGGGCGCGATTCGGTATGCCTGAAGTCGAGCCGACCAAGGAGACCCGGATCGTGGTCGCGGAGAGCCCCTCCACCAGGGTCGGGCTCATCGTCGATGGCGTGTCGGAGGTGCTCCACGTGCCTGCGGACGCGATAGAGCAGACTCCGGCCGTCGCCGCCGGTGCCGACGCCGAGTACCTGCGGGGCATCGCGAAGCTCGGCGGCCGGCTCGTCCTGCTCCTCGAACTGGACGGCCTGTTCGGAGCCGAGGAGCGGACCGCACTCGCCGGAGCCGCGTAAACCATGCGCCTGACCTTCGATCTACAACCGGGCGACGACCGTCTCTTCACAGACGAGTCGCTCGAGCAGATCGGCCAAATCGAGCGGGGCCTGCTCCGTCTCGAGCGCGGCCTGGATCCGGCTGTGGTGAACGAGGTCTTCCGGGCCGCCCACACTCTCAAGGGCTCCGCCGCCATGATCGGTCACCGCCGCATGGCGGAACTGACCCACGCAATGGAGGACCTCTTTGGGGCATTCCGCAGCGGCACGCTCCGCGACCTGAAGCCGTTCGCCGATGTCCTCCTGACCACCATCGACGTCCTTCGAACGCTGGTCGCCGAGGTCCGTCATGGGTCGACTCTCACCGACGCGCCGGAGCCGCTGACCGGCCGGCTGCGCGAGCTTCTCTCCACCGCCACGGGGGCATCGAGGGATGGGGCGCCCGAGTCGAGCAACCGGGGCGAAGTGCCTGTCGACGAGGCGGGCGTTTCCGATTCGACCTTCGCCCCACTCATACGCCGACTTCTCTGGGAGGCACCCGGCGGCTACGAGCCGCGCTCACTCGTCGTCTGCAAGATCGACCCGTTGAGCGAGTGGCAGGCCGTCCGGCTCCTGCAGCTGGTCATCGAATGCGAGGAGATGGGCGTTCTCATCGCCTCGGCTCCGGATCGCCAGGAGATCGAAAGCGAGCTCGGGTCCACGCTCCTGGCCATGCTGGTTCGGGGCCGCCCGCTCGAACTCCTCGAGGTTCGCGCGCGCCTCGCGGCGATCGAGGAAGTCGTGGGCGTGGAGGTGGTTGCCGCGCCGACCGACGCTCCAGGGGAGGCGGTCACGGATGCCCACAGCGACTCTCCCCCGTCGGCAGCGCGGGCGGAGGAGGCCCAGAGCTCGCCCAGTGTCGAGGTGTTCCGTCCCCGCGACCCCATCCCGGTCGCGGAGTCCGAGCGGATCGCGCGCGCATCGGCCAGCGGCGATCAGCTCAAGCTGGCCCAGCAGACGATTCGCATCGACGTCACCCGGCTCGACGAGCTGATGGATCTCGTCGGCGAGCTGGTCGTCCACAAGACCCGCCTCGCCCAGAGCGCCCAGGAGCTTGCGGCCCGCCTGGGCGACGACCCGCTCGCCCGCAGGGCGGACGAGGACGCCCAGCAGTTCGCCCGCATCGCCGGCCAGCTTCAGGATCAGGCCACCGGGCTGCGCATGCTGCCGATCGATACGGTCTTCAATCGATTCCCGCGCGTCGTACGCGACATCGATTCTCAGCTACACAAAGAGGTTCAGCTCATCATCGAGGGCAAGGAGACCGAGCTCGACCGATCCGTCCTCGAAGTGGTCGGCGATCCGCTCAGCCACCTGGTTCGCAACGCGCTGGACCACGGCATCGAACCTCCCGAG
This sequence comes from Chloroflexota bacterium, assembly GCA_003158295.1. Taxonomy (GTDB): domain Bacteria; phylum Chloroflexota; class Limnocylindria; order Limnocylindrales; family CSP1-4; genus Fen-1039. The sequence goes on from PMIP01000093.1 coordinate 76,509, forward strand.
GAGCGTCGCGCACGCGGCAAGCCGTTGCCGGCAACCGTCCGGCTGACGGCTCGTCACGCCGACGGGCGGATCCTCATCACTGTCGAGGACGATGGGCGCGGCATGGATCCCGCGGCCTTGAGGCAGGCGGCGGTGGACAAGGGCCTGATGAGCCGCGAGGCGGCCGAGAGCCTGACCGACGCCGAATCCCTGCGCATCATCTTCGCGCCGGGCTTCTCCACATCCAAGTTCATCAGCGAGGTATCGGGCCGCGGCGTGGGGCTGGACGTGGTCCGCAACAACATCGAGAAGCTCGGCGGCTGGGTCGACGTCAGCAGCGTCGCCGGCGAAGGGACACGCGTCTCGCTGTCTCTCCCGCTGACGCTCGCCATCATCGGCGCCCTGCTCGTCCGATCCGGGCCGCGCGTTTGTGCGCTGCCGTTGACGGGCGTCGTCGAGACGCTCCGAATCGAACCTGGGTCGCTCGGCCGCGTGCGTGGCCACAACGTCCTCAGTCTGCGCGATCGAGTCATCCCGGTCGAGCGGCTCGACGGTGCCCTCGGCGATCCGTCGAGACCGCTGGAGACGGACGACCGCGGCTTCGTCAACCTGGTCGTCGTGCGCTCGCGAAACGCGGAGATGGCGCTGGCCGTGGACGCCTTCGTCGGCCAGCACGAGATAGTTCTCAAGTCGCTCAGCCGGGTCACCGGGGAGCGAATGGGCCTGGCCGGGGCCACGGTCCTGGCCGACGGAACGGTCGGCCTGGTGGTCGACATCGCGGCTCTGATCGAGCGGTGGACCTCGGGCAGCGGCCCTGCGGCACGGCCGACCACGCGCGTCGCCTGAGAAGCTCGCCTACCCGGCCTTCCTGAGGAGCTTCGGCGGGTTGGAGGCGCTTCGGTCGTGGCCCAACGCCTTCCAGCCGCCCAGCAGGTCGGCGAATCCGCACACCAGCTCGTCGCTGAACTGGCCCTCCATGCCGAGCCGCATCAACTGCAACGCATCGAACGCACTCAGCGCACGCCTGAAAGGGCGTCTGGTGGTCAGCGCGTCGAAGGCGTCGACGATCGCGACCAGCTGGCTGTCGAGGGCGATACTCGAGCCTGTCCGCCCTTCCGGATAGCCCGACCCGTCGCAGCGCTCGTGGTGCTCGGCGATTATGTGGGCGTAGGGCGGCGGGTAGCCCATCGCCCTGACGACCATGTCGTAACCGGCCTTTGCGTGGCCGCGCACCAGGCGCCACTCGAGGTCATTCAGGGGTCCTGCCTTGTCCAGCACGGCGCGAGGAACGCGGTTCATGCCGATGTCGTGGATCAGCCCGCCAAGGGCTACCCCGCGGATCGCCTCCTGGCTGCCGAGGGGAATGGAGCGGGCCAGGGCGATCCCGTAGACGGCCGTGTTGATGGCGTGGGTGTGCGTCGCCGTGTGCTTCAGCATCGTCGCCACCATGGCCCAGATCATCTCCTCGTCCTCGAGGAGGCCGAGGGCGATCGATTCCATCACCTTGCGGGTTGTGGCGAAGCCGTCGTGGTCGAGGAAATCCTCGTGCACGAAGAGTGGGGCCAGCACCTTCGCGGCGATCAGGTAGGCCGTCTTGCTTCTCTCGATCGGCGAAATGCGCTGATTGCCGAGGACCCCGGGCAACGACGCTGCCAGGGCGCCGCGCAGAAGGTCGGCGTCGGTTTCGCGAATCAGGAACGGCAGGCCGCGCTCGGCTCTGGCGATTACCTTGCCGGGATCGCCGCCGCGCATCGCATACAGCGCCGGACGTGGTCCGCGCCAGACGTGCAGGTCGCAGGGCAGCACCGAGATGTCCGCCAACAGGCGGGCCGGCACCGACTCGTAGCCTGGGAAAGCCGGGGTGAGGAACCGATGAGCTGACATCGACACTCGCAGACGATGGGCGACCAAGCCCACATCAGAGGTGTCGGTTCGCCCGAGGCTCCCCTTGAGATGCGGCGCCGTCAACTTCTCCGATCTACGCGCCGATACCTTCATCGATGGAGACTCTGCCGCGACCCAGGCCGCCCGTGGTGCCGCCTGCCTTCGCGCCGATCCCCGAGCTGGATATGGTCGCGTACGAGCGGATCGCCCGCGAGGTCCTTCTCCTGCTCGGCATCGATCTCAGCCGGTACAGGCCGGCCCAGGTCTGGCGGCGAGTGAACGGCTTCGCGGCTGCCAGAGGCATGCCGGACGCCGATGAGCTGATGGTCAGGATCCGCAACGACGGGGCCCTACGTCAGACCTTCCTGGACATGCTCACGATCAACGTAAGCGAGTTCTTCCGGAACCCCGAAATCTGGCAGGCTCTGGCCGAGCAGCACCTGAGGCCTATGCTCAGAAGCCAGAACACGGTAAGGATCTGGAGCGCCGGCTGCTCGCTGGGCTTCGAGCCATTCACCATCGCCATGCTCGCCCGCGAGATCGCGCCCTTCGCGGAAGTGAAGATACTGGCAACCGATGTCGACGAGACGAGCCTGTCGAAGGCCCGAAAGGGAACCTTCACGGAGGCCCAGATGGCAGGTGTCTCGCCGGCTCGGCGAAGACGGTTCTTCCGGCTCACAGATGGCAAGTGGCAAGTCCAGCCGGAGATCCAGGCGCCGATCACGTTCCGTCGCCAGGATCTGGTGACCGATCCATGCGAGGGTCCGTTCGATATCGTCGTCTGCCGGAATGTGGTCATCTACTTCACCGAACAGGCCAAGGCCGACTTGTACGGCCGGTTCCGCGATTGCCTCCGGCCGGGAGGAATCCTCTTCCTCGGGGCGACCGAAGCGATCCCGAGCGCACGAGCCTTCGGCCTGGTGCCGTCAGGATTGAGCTTCTACCAGCGACCCTGACGCGCCAAGAGTCCGGGGTGACTGGAGTCCTGCCCAAGACCATGCAAACACCGCATGCGAAACGATCCATTGGTGGGATACCTTCGCTGCACATGTTGCATCCGAGCACACAGCACTCCGCAGGTTGCCGGTCGCAGTCCGTACTAATCGTCGATGACGATGAGTACGTATTGGGTACCCTGGAGGCGGCGCTGCGCGGTCTGCGCGTTCATCTACTGACGGCGCGCACCGCGGCGGAAGGCGAAGCGCTCGCTCTCCGGCACCGGCCGCTGCTCGCGATCGTCGACGTCGGTCTGCCGGACCGCAACGGCTACCAGCTCGCCGCCGACCTGCGAATGGCTACTTCGCTGGCCGGAATGCGGATCCTCATCCTGACCGGCCAGTCCCCGGACGAGGCGGCCGCCCGCAACTCCGGAGTCAATGGCCTGATTCTCAAGCCGTTCCGGCTGCATCACTTCCTGGATCTGGTTCGGGATCAGCTCGACAATCGCGAACGCGAAGATCCCCGGGTGGCGGCGGTACCGGTAGGCGGCGTTCCAGCGGGAGCGCGCTAGCCTCGAGCCTCGAGCATCCTCCAGGCAATCACGTCAGCCCTGACGATGAACGTACCCTCGGCGATGCGCCGTCTGGCAGCGACCACTTTGTCGGTCCGTACGTCGGGGATCTCCATGGCGGCCTCGAGCGCAAACCGAATCTCTCGGCTTTGCGCGGGCGACCACGGGACGGACTGCGGCTTGTCGAATCTGATGGCTCTGTCCTCTTGGGTGTCAGGTTAGGAATCGGCTGGTACCGTGGGGACTTGACCGCCCAGAGGGGCTACGCCTTCATCGATTCGACGTATGTGTTGCATGCAGGCGACAGAGTCGCGCGGACCAGGCATTCGGGGCCCGCGGCGGGCTGGATGGTGGCCCGGATCAGGAGCGAGGGCGTCGCCGACCCAGGCGAACGACCACGTCGGCGTCCACGATCCGATTCCTCAGGGCGAGAACGGCCTCGGTGTGGATCTGGCAGACCCGGGACTCGGTGACGCCAAGGACCTGGCCAATCTCCTTGAAGGTCATTTCGTCCTGGTAGTAGAGGGCGAGAACCATGCGCGCCCGCTCGCCGAGCCGACCGATCTCGTGGACGAGCGAGGCGATGGCGTCGCGTCGCGTGGCTTCCGCGGCCGGATCCACCGCATTCTGGTCCGGGACGCTATCAGCCAGAACCGTTGACTCATCGTCGGTTTCGCGAGACTCCCCTTCGTCGAGCGACACGGTGACGATCGAGGCAGCCTGGAGTCGCTCCCTGTACCGGACCAGCGAAAGGTCCAGCTTGCCGGCAATCTCCGTCTCGGTCGGCGACCGTCCCAGCTCGTGCTGCAGGTCGCGGATCGCGCCCTGGATCGCTCGTGCCGCTTCCCGGCCGGCCCGGCCGACCGTGTCGAGGGCGCGGACAGCGTCAAGAATGGAGCCCCGGATGCGCAGGATCGCGTACGACTCGAACGAGGCCGCCGCTTCGGGTCTGTATCCGTCGATCGCCCGCAGCAGGCCGAGCACGCCCGCCTGCATGGCGTCTTCGTGGTCGAACAGGCCGGGCACGGAGACGCCCAGGCGCCCCACCACGTACTTCACCAGGTGCAGGTAGCGCCCCACCAGCTCGTCCCGGCTCAGGGCGGGGTCAAGCACGGCGGTAGCGCGACTCACCGTGCTGTGATCTGCTGCTGGATAGCTGGCGATTGCCATCGAGACGATCCTTGCGATGTCTGCTTGTCTGGCGAACGATCCACCGGCAGGCGCCGGATGGGACTTGTCCTCCAACTGCGCGCAAGCATCCGGCCGGAACACGCGCATTGGTATTCCCGGTGCGAGCACGCCGTTCGTGGAGGGACCGTCGCCGCGGATGCGGGCGGAGGTACTAAGCCGTCGGCAGTAGGCCGCCCATGCCGCCGGCAACGATCCCTCGCAGGCCGAGCTTCTGGCGCCTCTGTTCAGTATTGACTGAACCGCACGAACTCACTACTATCCGGCGAAAGCTTCGTCGCGCCGTGGCGGACGCCCCGCGCGGAAGCGTCTTCCGGGAGCCGCTGAACATGAATGACGTGTGGGATCGTGGTCGCGACCGGCGCGGCACTCGCATCTCGGCGGAGCGCTTCGTCGAGGAGATCGGGCTGGTTTTCGATTCTCTGCACCTGCCGCGCATGGCCGGCCGCGTCCTCGGGGCGATCCTTCTCGGCCCGGCCGATGGTCTCACCGCCGGAGAACTGGCGGACACGCTGCAGGCGAGCAAGGGCTCGATCAGCAACATGACCCAGCTGCTCATCCACTACCGCTTCATCGCGCGGACTGTCCGCGCCGGCGACAGGAGGGATCGCTTCGTGCTCAAGTCCGGCGCGTGGGCACGCATGATCATGTGGCGGGTCGAGCTTCTGCAGCGACTTCAGGAGCTGGCCGGCGACGGGTTGGAACTTCTCGGCCCTGAGGGCAACCCCGAGCCGCTTCAGGAGGTACGCGACATGTACGCGTTTTTGGAACGTGAGCTGCCCCGTCTGTTCGATCGGTGGGAGGAGGAACGCCTGGCAGTTCGAAAGGAGGCCCCCTGATGACGGCCGCCATCGAGACCGAGAAGCTAACCAAGTACTACGGCCGCTCACGCGGGATCATCGACATCGACCTCACCGTCGAAAGCGGGCAGATCTTCGGCTTCCTGGGTCCCAACGGGGCGGGCAAGTCGACCACGATCCGGCTCCTGCTGGACCTGATAAGGCCTTCCAGCGGGCACGCCCGAGTCCTGGGGCTCGACGTCCACCGCGATCGGCTGGCCATCGACCGTCGGGTGAGCTATGTCCCCGGCGAACTCTCCCTCTACTCCGAGCTGACGGTGGCCAGCTGCTGACCTACCTGGGGAACCTCCACGGCTCGATCGACGGCGTCTACCGCGACGGGCTGATCGAGCGCCTCGAGCTCGATCCGACCAAGCGCATCAAGAGCCTGTCTCGCGGAAACAAGCAGAAGGTCGGTCTCGTCGCTGCCTTCATAATCCGGCCGGACCTGATCATCCTCGACGAGCCCACCTCTGGCCTGGATCCCTTCGTCCAGCTCGAGTTCGAGCACCTCTGCGAGGAGACCCGCGCCGAGAGCCGCACCGTCTTCATCTCGTCGCATCAGCTGCCCGAGGTGGAGCACCTGTGCGACCGGGTCGGCATCATCCGAGAGGGTCGCCTGCTCGCGGTCGAGTCGATCGCCGATCTCAAGCAGCGGGCGCTGCGCCGCCTCGAGATCGACTTCGGCGGCTCCGTCGCGGCGGACGCGTTCGCGGGCCTGCCCGGCATCCGCGACATGAGCGTCCATGACGGCGTCCTCAATTGCACGGTCATGGGCAGCGTGGACGCGCTGATCAAGGCCGCGGCGCGTTACGAGGTCCGCAATGTGCGCAGCATTGAAACGAGCCTCGAGGAGATCTTCATGGCCTACTACGGATCGGGCGATGGAATCGCCGCCGTTGCCGGCGCCGGGGAGGCCAGCCATGCTGCTGCGTAACGTATTCACCAAGACGATCCGCGACCTCCGCTGGCCGACCTTCTGGGTCGCCCTTGGCTGCGGCCTGATGACCGGCTACTTCGCGGTCCTCTTCCCCACCTACTCCAAAGTCATGGACATGAACTCGCTGCTGGCAAAGATGGGGCCCATGGCCAAGCTCTTCGGGTCCCAGGTGGGAGACGCCAGCACCCTGGTCGGGTTCCTTCACTTCGAGCTGTTCTCGATGATGCTTCCGGCAGGGATGATCGCCTTCGCCGCGGGGATGGCCAGTGGCTTCACGGCCAGCGAGGAATCGCGCGGCACGATCGACGTACTCCTCTCCTACCCCGTCCCGCGCCGACGGCTCGTCCTCGAGAAATCCCTGGCGATCACGATCGCCTGCTGCGTAGTAGCGGCCGCGACCGGCCTCTTCGCGGTGGCGGGCGCGGCCATCAGCGCCAGCGAACTTCCGGCCGGCCCGCTCACCGCGGCGCTGGCGCTGGTAGTGCTGCTTGGTCTCGCCTTCGGAGCCATCGCTCTGGCGATCTCGGCGGCAACAGGGAACCGTGCCGCCGCGATCGGAGTCACAGTGGCACTGATGATCGCCATGTACCTGATGGACGCACTGGCGAACATCGTCGACGGTCTCAATGCGATCCGTCCCCTCTCCCTGTTCAAGTACTACGCGGGTCACGACCCTCTCCGGTACGGCCTGGACCTGGGCGACACCGCCGTCCTGGTGACCGTGACCGCGGTCTTTCTGGTCATCGCCCTGGTGGCATTCGAGCGGCGCGACCTGGCTGCCTAGCCGTCCCTCGACCCAACATCCGTGAGCGGCCGCGGAGGCGGCCGCTCATCGATTCGCGGCCGGTACGACCGGACGGTTGCATTGAGTAGCAGATGACTTATCGTTTACGCGAGCAGCCGTAGACCACGCCGGCAAGGGTCGGCGCCGGGGCCGGATCGACGACGGAGATCGGGTGCAAGACAGGGTGGCGCTGGGAGCCCGACACGAGACCCGCGAGGGCGACTTTGCCGGGTACCTGCGGCGCAACCTCTCGACCGCCTACCGGCTGGTCACGATGGCCCTGGACGACCCTATCGTGGCCCAGGGCGTCGTCTACGAGGCCGCAATGGCGGCCTGGCGCGTCGGCGGCGAATGGCCCGCTCCCGCTCTCGACCAAGCCTTCCGGCGACGACTGGAAGCCGACTGTCGAACGGCTCTGAAGTCGATAGACAGCGAAGCGGCCACGCCTTCAGGGGCGTTGTCCGGCGAGGCGACCGGCGGTCGGGCGGAACCGCTGGCAGCAGCCCTCCTGTCGCTGGGTCCCAACGATCGGCTGGCGCTGGCCAGGACCTACGGCCTGGGGGAGGAATCGCTTCGGCCGGGCCGGAGGTTGCTGGGCCGGGGCTCGCCCCGGCGAGACTCGCCGGGAGTGACGGCCCGGCTGGGGACCAGGCTGGCCGAGCTGCAGGCGGGCGACGAACCCGCCGAGGGGAAGTCGCTGGAGGCCCGGCTGCGAGCCGTCTACGCCACCCGCGACCCCGGAGAAGAAGCGCCGCTGGCGTTGCGCCTGCGGTTGCAGCGGGGGCTCAGCGACGCCGAGACCGCGGCCGCGCGGCGAGACGAGGCGGCCCGAGCTTCCGGCTGGGGGTTCGCCATCAACACCTTCCTGGCGGTTCTGGTGCTCACGATCGCGGTGGCGCTCCTCAGCGTGACGGACCTTCGGGCGAGCCGGGGGGCGGCCGCTTACCCTCTCGGAGGCCCGACCTCTCCGCTCACGATCAACTCCGTCTCGGTCCTGCAGAGCGGAATCGACGGACCGGGCGTTCATGCGGCCTCGACCCGTGACTCGCTGGTGGCCACGTTCGAGGGCTCGAGCGACTGGCATCCGGAAGCCCGCCAGTGCCTTCCCGACGTGACGGGCGTCATCAACTCGACCGGTCAGGCTCAGTGGATCGGGTCGCAGGCCGGACACGTTGAGTCCGTCGCCGGCGACCCATCGTCGGTAAGCGTCTACGCTGCGGGACTCGGCGCCTACTGCGACCTCGGTCACCGTTCGAGCGGAGACGGCGGGAGCACCTGGACAGGCGGCCCCCTGCCTCCGGGAGCGACCGTCAGCCCGGCCTGGCTCGCCTTTGATCCGGCGCAGTCCGGAACTCTCCTCGCGGCCGGGGATGGCCGGCTGTTCCTCAGCCGCGACGCCGGCGGGACCTGGTCCAGCAGCCCGGAAACGGTCGCTCCAATCGGCTTCGATGGCCAGGGGCATCTCCTTGGCTGGGGGCCCGGAGCGCTTTTCGAATCGCTCGACGACGGCGCGTCCTGGCAGCGGATCGGCCTGGGCCCGGCCACTCAGCCCACGGCCGGCGCGGCTATCTCCGGTGGCGTTCTGCTGGGCGAGCCGGACGGGCTGTGGTGGTTCCCCCTCGACGGCTCGCCGAGCCTGGTTCGGTCGGGCACCGTCTTCTCCCTTGCCGCGGCCGGAGACGGAGCCGTGGCAACCGGCAGCGACGCGCTCGGCCATCCGTGGCTCGGTACGTTCTCTCCGGCCGCCAGGGATTCGGCATTCCGAGTCGCCTCGCTGCCGCCGGACCTCGCCTCGCTGACGGTCACCGGAGGGCAGGTCGCCGCCAATTCGAACGGTCTTGTGCTCGCTTTGTCGGGGCCCAGCTCGGCCATCGCCCTGGGCTCGTTCGCCCGCTGACCTTCCAGAGCCGCCCACGCGTCCCGGGCCGACGAACGCGAGCAGGCTGAGATCTGGACGTTGCGCGGCGGACTCGAACGCTCCGGGCACGAGGCCAGTACCCGTTCCCAACCCGAACCCGCGCTGCAACCGGGCGGCAACCGGCGGTTCGGGCAATCACAACCCGCCCGCTTCCAAATCGCGCCTGCCACACCACTGACTCGCGGACCACGGTCACCGATCCTTCCTTCAGGCACGGCAGCCACCAATCGGAGCAAATCGGAACCGATCGGATCCAGGACAAGGCCGTTGCCCGAACAGGAGTACGAACGATGGCCGCCGCGCCGGGGACTGAGATGAAGCGCACCCTGACGATGACCGGGCTGACGATCAACGCCATGGCGCTCATTGCGCCGGGCGCGTTTCTATGGACGACGTTCCAGGCGCAGGTCGTCCAGCAGAACGGCGGGGCGACCACCGCCTTCGACATGGTTCCCGGGCTGTTGTTCGTTCTCGTGCTGGCGTTCCTGACCGCGTTCTCGTACTCGGAGCTTGCGAATCTCTATCCCGAGGCAGGCGCCGGTTCGTCCTATTACTTCGCCGAGGCCGCATTCCTGGGCCGCGAAGAGCAGATCCACTACAAGTTCGCCAGGCTGGCGAAGTTTGTGGTCGGGTGGATCTCACATCTCTACTACTGGATCTACCCGGGCATCATGGTTGCGTTCACNNCTCAACCAGCCGCTTGAGATCGGGGCTGCGGTCCTCTTCTCTGCTGTGGTCGGCTTGATCGCGTACCGTGGCATCTCCGGTTCGACGATGACCGCCGTCATCATCAACGCCATCCAGCTCACCGCTCTCGTGGGTTTCGCGGTACTCGCGATTGCATTCCGCATGACCCACCCCGAGCTCTCATATGCGCATTCAGGCCTTGGATCGGTGGTCCTGCCTCACAACATCACCAACGTGATCTTCCAGGGCACGATTGCCATTCTCCTCCTCGTCGGGTTCGAGTCCGTGACGGCTCTGGGCGGCGAGGCCATCAACCCCAAGCGTGACGTCCGGCGGGCCATCCTCCTCTCCCTGGCAATCCAGGGCGGCGTGGCATACCTCATCGAGTACGTCGCCGCCAACTTCTTCGTGAACTCCGCCACGGTCCCGTCCGCGGCCAACGGATACGCCGCGGCAGCCGCGTCCGGCGCCCCGATCGGCGACATGGTCCGGCAGATAGGCGACACGATGTTGGGCGGCGTTGGCTTCCCGCTCGTGATCATCCTCGCCGCGACCGTGTTGATCGCCCTCATCGGCACCACTCTCGCCTGCCTCAACACCGGCGTCCGCATCACCTACGTCATGGGCCGCGACAAGGAAGTCCCCGGCATCCTCGGGATGCTCCACTTCCGGCACGCCACACCGCACTACGGCGTTATCGCTCTCGCAATCGTATCGGCGGTGCTGGGCGGATACGCGGTCCTGTCGGCCGACAATCTTCTTCAGATCACACTTGCCAGCAACACCGGAACGTTCCTCGTGTACGGCATGACATGCGCTCTCGTGCTCGTCGCTTTCGGGGGCCAACACAAGAGAAACATCGTCAAACACGTGATCGTTCCGCTGCTTGGCATGCTCGCGAACGTCGGGATGCTGATCGGCATCGTGTATATGAGCGTGTCGGCCGGAGGTTCCACACAGACAGACACACTCATCGCGCTCGGCATCGTCGGGGCGTGGATCGTGGTCGGCGCCGTGTGGCTCATGCTCAATTCGGCCGCTACCAAGACCAGTCTTCTCGTCAAACCTCAGATTGCAAGCCCTGAGCGACAGTAGCACCAGTGCAGTACGAGACCGCGCCGTGTAACACCAACACCGGCGCGGTCTTCGATTGTCTCCTGACAGAAACCAAATCCATCGACACACCACGCCTGAGATGAAATGCAAGCCGTGACCACAAGCCTCGCAGTCGAATACGCGGGCCTTACCGTCATCGGCCACGTCCGCGAGCATAACGAGGACCGACTGGGTTGGGTCGCTCTGGATGGCGACGCGCCATACGTGACTCCGGCGGCAGAACACACGCTGAGCCAGACGCAGGTCACATCAGAACTCGGACTGGTCTTCGCAGTCGCCGACGGGCTGGGCGGCTACGGCGGCGGCGAGGTCGCGTCGGGTATGGCCGTAGAGGCAATCCTGACGCAGGCCCGGAAGGGCATCTCCGGCGGGAGCCGGATCCCCGGCACGTTGAGGGAGGCCTTCAACCTGGCCAATCACTCCATCCTCGATGCCGCGATTTCGGGCGTCGGAGGGCGCAAGATGCAGTCCACCCTGAGCACGCTGGTGATCACACCGGGAGAAGCTCACCTGGGCCACGTCGGGGACAGCCGCGTGTACCGCCGCCGAGAAGGCGACCTGGAACTGCTGACAACCGATCACAGCCAGGTGATGGAACTGCTGCGGATGCACATCATCACGCCCGAACAGGCGATCGAACACCCGGCCCGGTATGCGCTCACCCGCTCCGTCGGTGGCGACATCACCGTCCGGACGGATGTCCGCAGTGAACGTGTTCAGCGGGACGACAGATTCCTCCTGTGCTCGGACGGACTCTGGAGCAACGTGACGTCGAGTGAGATCGCGGAGGCCCTCGGCATGAGCGCGGCGGAGGCGTGCCGGAAGCTGGTAGACCTCGCTCTCGAGCGCGGCGGCGACGATAATGCGACGGCCNNCTCGACCAGTTCACGATCGTCAAGGCCATCGGCCATGGCGCATTCAGCGACGTCTTCCTTGCCGAGGAGACAAACGGGCGCCAGGTCGTCCTCAAGTGCCCCCACGAATCGATCATGGGTGACGTCTCGACTTTCGATCGCTTCCGCCGCGAGCTGGAGATTTCGAAGCACCTGCACCATCCCGGCATCCAGCGCCCCATCGAGTTCACCACCGATCGCAGCCGCCCGTACATGGTCATGGAGTACATCGACGGGGAGACACTGCGAGCACTCCTCTCACGTGAGAAACGCCTTTCGGTTGAGAGAGCGGTGGACTTCGGGCAGCAACTGGCGGCGGCGATGGCCCATGCCCACGAGCAGGGGGTGGTCCATAGGGACCTCAAACCCGAGAACGTAATCGTGAACCAGGAAGGGCAGCTGGTTGTCACGGACTTCGGCGTGGCCTTCATGGCCGGCGCGAGGAGGCTCACCTGGCGATGGTTCTCCACCGCGTTGGGAACGCCGGACTACATGTCGCCGGAGCAGATCCAGGGCAAGCGCGGCGACGCCCGCTCTGATGTCTACGCGATCGGGGTGATGCTCTACGAGATGCTGGCCGGTGGCGTTCCATGGGAGGGTGACAACGCGCTGTCCGTCATGAGCCAGCACATCAGCGCGCCGGTCCCGCCGCTCCACGAGATCAACAGCGCCGTCCCTCCACCGATCGAGGGGATCATTCGCAAGTGCCTGCGCAAGAATCCGGACGAGAGATACGAGGACGCGACCTCGCTCGAGGCGGATCTCCGCAACTGGCGCGACCTGCCTCTGACTCAGTTCATATTCGGCGACGAGCAGACGATGGCGCCGCCGCGCAATTCGGACCTACGACTGATCCTGCTCATCTTCGGAATCAGCGCCGTATTCCTGGCCGTCAGCATCTTCCTGTTGGTGGTGGCCTACCTCATCGGCCATGCCCACTAGTAGCCGCGCCGGCACCCCGGGACGACGCGGGAGGGAACCCATGCCAAACCCATCCAGACACGAGCCAGCCCACACGACGTCACAAGAGGGGGACCGGCGCGGCGCGGCTCGCGGCGCGGCGCCCCGCGCGGCTGCGCCGGGCGACCCAACCGGATCCACTCGCGACACCGACCGGGTGGCCGTGGAGCGGGTCCTGGCGGGCATCCGGGATGCGGGCGTTCAGCAGGTGGAACTGCAGTTCGCCGACGTCACCGGCGCGATCAAGACCGTCGCGGTTCCGGCGCGGCGAATCCAGTCCGTCCTTGCCGAAGGGGAGTGGTTCGACGGCTCGGCCATCGAGGGACTGGCCCGCGAGGTCGAGTCGGACATGTACCTGCGGCCCGATCCCGCCACCTTCTCGATCGTGGAGCCGGCCGGCGTCCCGTGCGCACGGCTCATCTGCGAGGTCTTGACTCCGGGCGGTGAGCCCTACCGGGGCGACGGCCGCGCGGCGCTGCGGTCACTGCTCGACCAGGCCGAGTCGGTCGGGCTCGGGTACCTGGTGGCGCCCGAGATCGAGTTCTTCCTGTTCCCGGCCGGGGACGGCATCGGGCCTCTGGCCGACGATCCGAGCAGCTACTTCGAGCGCAGCCGGGGACGCTCCCGCCGGGTCGAGCTGGAGATCGTGTCCAGCCTCGAGGGGATTGGCATCCGCATCGAGTCGAGCCATCACGAGGTTGCCAGCGGCCAGTTCGAGCTGGATCTGCCGCTCCTGCCGGCCCTTGTTGCAGCCGACGCCGTGACCACGCTCAAGCCGGCGGTCAAGGAGCTGGCCCGCGATCGCGGCATGCAGGCCACCTTCATGCCCAAGCCGCTTGCGGACGCCGCCGGCTCCGGCATGCATACCCACCAGGTCCTCGTGGACCGGAGCGGCCGCAGCGTCTTCGACGACCCCAGCGATTCATACGGGCTGTCGGCCGTGGCCAAGGCGTTCCTGGCCGGCCAGCTGGAGCACGCGCCGGGGATGTGCGCGATCGTGGCCCCGGTGGTCAACTCGTACAAGCGGCTCGTGCCCGGCTACGAGGCGCCCGTGGCCGGAAGCTGGGGCCGCCATAGCCGTGGGGCCCTGATCCGCGTCCCCACACCGGTCTACCAGGACACCGCACCGGGCGAAGTCTTCGGGACCAGGCTGGAGCTGCGCCTCCCCGACCCCAGCTGCAACCCCTACCTGGCCTTCACCGCGATGCTCGCCGCCGGCCTGGACGGACTGGACCGCGGCTGCGAGCTGGGGCCGCCGCTGGAGGAGATCGAGCACGGATTCGGCGGCAGCGCGCACAGCGTCACCAAGCCGCTCCCTGCGTCGCTGGGAGAAGCCCTGGACGCGCTCGAGGAAGACGATGTCATCATGGCCGCCCTCGGCAGCGAGCTGATGGAACTCTTCCGTTCGGCCAAGGGGCTCGAGTGGGAAGCGTACCGGCGACAGGTCACTCCCTGGGAGCGGGAGACCTACTTCCAACGCTGCTGAGAACGCGGACCGGCGCGCCCGACCGGCGCGACCCGGACCCGAGGTACCCTACCGAGTTGGAAGGTCAGCAATCGCATAGACACAGCGGAGGGACAGTGCGCGTTTCGATCGGGATCGACCTGGGTTCGTCGAGGGTGAAGCTGCTGGCGCTCGATGAGGCGGGAGAATGCCTCGGCGTGACGATGGCCGCCTACGCCACGGAGTCGCGTCGAGTCGGGTATGCCGAACAGAACCCGGACCGCTGGTGGGACGCGGTGCGTCTGGCGATGTCTGAGCTGCTCTCACGGCCCGCCATCCATGGCGCGGAAGTCGAGGCCATCGGCCTGACCGGTCAGATGCACGGAGCGGTCTTCCTCGATGACGCGCTCCTGCCGGTTCGGCCGGCCCTGATCTGGTCCGACGCCCGTGCGGAAGAAGAGGCGGCGGAGATCGAGAACCGGATCCCGCGCGACGAGCTCGTCGCCATCACGGGGAACCGTTCGAACGTGAGCTTCACGGCCCCGAAGATCATGTGGGTCTCCCGCCACGAACCGGAGATCATGGCCAGGGCGCGGTGGATCGTGCAGCCCAAAGATGCCCTGCGAGCCCGGCTGACCGGCGAGATCGGCAGCGACGTCTCCGACGCCTCGGCCACTCTGCTGTTCGACCTTCGGGCACGAACCTGGTCCGACGACATCTGCGGCCGGCTGGAGATCGATCGCGGCAAGCTGGCTCCACTCTCCGAATCGGAGGCCACCGGCGGATATCTGCGAGAGGACGCCGCGCGGGCCCTGGATCTTCCGGCCGGGATTCGAGTGGCCGTCGGGGGCGCCGACGCTCCCGCCGCGGCACTGGGATTGG
The DNA here is from genome assembly GCA_003158295.1 of Chloroflexota bacterium. Lineage (GTDB taxonomy): Bacteria > Chloroflexota > Limnocylindria > Limnocylindrales > CSP1-4 > Fen-1039. The sequence continues at coordinate 91,533 of PMIP01000093.1, forward strand.
GCCTGGCCAGCGAGGCCGACTCGCACGGCGCGGTCCTGATCTCCCTGGGGACCGGCGGACAGGTGCTGGCGCCCGTATCGGCTCCGAGAGTAGACGCGGAAGGACGCCTGCACGGCCTGTGCCATGTGGTGCCGGGGCAGTGGTGCGTCATGGCCGCGATCCTCTCGGCCGCGGCCTCGCTGGACTGGGTGGTGCGCCTTCTGCACCCGGACGACCCGCATGGCGCTCGCGAGTTGCTGGCAGCCGCGGCCACCGTTCCGGCGGGAAGCGACGGGCTTCTCTTCCTGCCGTACTTGCGGGGCGAGCGGACGCCGCATTTCGACCCGGCGGCGCGCGGAGCTCTGGTTGGCCTGCGCATGAGGCACGGTCCCGCGGAGGTGACACGGGCGGTCCTGGAGGGAGTGGCGCTGGCCCTGGCCGAGGGCCTGGACTTGATGAAAAGCATCGGCGTGGAGCCGAAGGCGGGCGTGGTGGCCGGCGGGGGCGTGAACAAGCTCTGGCAGCAGATCATCGCCGACGTGCTGGATATGCCCGTCGCGCTCGGGGCCACGGAACACGCCTCGGCTCGAGGCGCCGCTCTCCTGGGCGCCGTGGCCGCGGGGATCGTTCCCTCCTCCACCCAAGGAACGTTGCCACTCCCCGCCGACACCCGGGTCATGGAACCCGATCCGGATCGGGTGCGCCTCTACGCGGAGATGGCCGGCCCCTACCGCGAGCTGTACGGCCGCCTGCCGCGCCTGTAGCCTTTCTCTCGGGGTCTACCAGCGCTGGTGGACCAGCGGCTTGATCCGCTCCGCGTACATCTGCTCGATCCGCTCCATCGTCGGTGACGGGATCGCAGCCAGGCTGGCGGCTGCCGCGTTGGCTCGAGCTTGCTCCGTCGTCTTGGCGCCTGGGATTGCCGCCGTAACGCCGTCGAACATCAGGATCCAGCGCAGGGCCATCTGGGCCATCGTCGCGCCCTCGGGCACCAGGCTTCGCAGCTCCTCCACGAATGCCAGGCCGGTCTCGTAGTCGACGCCGGAGAAGGTCTCGCCCACGTCGAAGGACTCACCGTGGCGGTTGTACTGGCGGTGGTCCGAGGGATCGAAGGTCGTCGTCTTGCTCATCTTGCCGGTCAGCAGTCCCGACGCCAGAGGCACTCGAGCCAGGACGCCTACGTCGCGCCGCCTCGCCTCGGCCAGGAAACGCTCGGCGGGCCTCTGGCGAACGATGTTGAAGATGATCTGCACCGTCGCGACTCCGGGGAACTCGATCGCCTTGAGCGCCTCCTCTACCCTCTCGACGCTGACGCCGTAGTTGGCGATGACCCCGGCCTTCACGAGGTCGTCCAGGGCCTCGAAGTGCTCCGGGCTGTAGTAGATGCTCGGGTGAAGGCAGTGGAGCTGGACCAGGTCCAGGCGCTCCACGCCCAGGTTGTCGCGGCTACGCTCGGTCCACGCGCGGAACGCCTCGGGCGTGTAGTTCTTCATCTCCACCGGCACCCGCCGGCCCATCTTGGTGGCCACGAAGAACTTCTCGCCGCTGCGTTCCCGCAGGAAGCGGCCGATCACCTTCTCACTCCGGCCGTCGCCGTAGACGTCGGCCGTGTCGATCAGGGTCACTCCCGCGTCGGCGGCTGCGTGGAGGGCGCGCATGCTCGCCGTGTCGTCCACGTTGCCCCAGTCCGCGCCGATAGCCCACGCGCCGAAGCCGATCGCGCTTACGTCCCGTCCGGTCCTGCCGAGCCTGCGATATAGCACTGTCGCCACTCCTCTCGTCGGCCGGTCGACGCGGCATAGGCCGGACGCGCGGCCCTGGCGATCGCCCAGAGCGCGAGGCGGTCGGCGGCAGGACCTGCCAAAGAGTAGCCCGCCGCGAGCCCGAGCACACTCGGCGGCGTTTCCAAGCTCACAGAATGGAGGCCGCTACGCCGCGCATGGGGCCGAGAGCCCGCTCGGTTATGCCGCCCTGGAGTGCTTCGGGGATCGCGGGCTCCCGCCGACGCTGGCCGCCGGGACCGTGTCTCCGGACAGCACAGAGGCGTCGTCGTATCCATCGCTCCGTTGGAGCTTGAAGTGGGCCGTGGAGCCCTCGAGTTCCCTGGCGATGTCCGTTAGCTCCGAAGCGGCCTCGTTCACTTCCTGGGCCTGTTGCGACACCATGCCCGTGGAGGCCGCGACTCGTTCGGCTGAGGCGGCGTTCTCCTCGCTGATGGCCGCGACGCTCTCGACGATGTCGAGCGTCTCGCGGATGCTGGCCGAGGCCATCTCGGACCTCTCCATGTTGGCCCTGACGACGACTGAGACCCGCTCGATCGCCGCGGTCAGGTCGTCCATGACGTTGGACACCGTCCGGTTGGCGTCTGCCATGTCGCTGGTCTGGCGCTGCGTCGTGACGGCCGACTCGAGCAGCTCATCGAGCGCCTCGCCTGAGTGGTGGGCCATCGACGACCCGTCGTGGACCTTCTGCATGGCCACGTCCATCGCCTCCGCGGCGCGCCGGGCAGTGGCCTGGACCGTGGCGATGATGGCACTGATCTCCTTGGTGGCCGCGGCCGATTTCTCGGCCAGTTTCCGGATCTCGCTGGCCACGACCGCGAAGCCCTTGCCCTGCTCGCCGGCGCGGGCCGCCTCGATGGCGGCGTTCAGGGCGAGCAGATTGGTCTGAGCGGCAATGTCCTCGATGGTGTCGACTATCTCGCCGATCTGCTCGGCCCGAGAGTTGGTCTCCTCGATGGTCGCCGCCGACGTATCGACGGCGCTCTCGATCGACTTCATCTGCGCCAGCGTCTGGCGGACTGCCTCGGAACCGCTCTCGGCCGTTGCTCGTGCTTGGATGGTGGCGGCGACGACCGACTCGGAGCTCGATCCGGCGAGCTGTACGGCCTCGGCGATGTGGATTGCGGCCTGCGATAGGGCTTCGGCGGCCTCCGCCTGTTCGCGGGCACCGGTGGCGATCGCGTCGACCGATTCGGTGATGTGCTCGATGCTGGCATTGGCCCTGTTCATGGCCGTGGCTTCGGTGGTGGCTGCCTGGGCCATCTGGGAGATGTTCTCGGCGATCTGGCGCGTCGCGGCGCCTGAGGACTGAGCGGAGGTGGCGAGGCCGCCGCTGACGGACATCAGCTTCTGGGCGCGGTGGGCGAGAGTGGTCATGAGACCGCGCAGGCTTGACGACTCGGAGTTGAAGGTCGCCACCGGCACGCCCCTGGCGACGGCGTAGTTGATGCTCGCGACGAGTCCGGTGTCGTTGATGGGTGTGGCGATGGCGTCGTAGCCCTGCTCCACGAGCCTCTCGATTGTCGCGGCGCGAATTGCCAGATCGAAGGCTCCGTCCGGCTCGGGGACGATCCACTCCACCTCCGCGTTGTACGGCTTCAGCTCGGTCGCGGCGGCGCGGGTGCCAGCCCGGACGTCATCCCAGAAGACGGCATCCTCGATTCCCAGGACGGCGATGCGCAGCGGACGCGCAGACACGCACATCGGCTTGGGGCGCCGCTCCGCCATGGCCGGCGATTCGATGATCCCCTTGCCGGCTTGCCAGTACTGGTTGCAGTCGGCAGCTGTGACGAGGTCCATTGAGGTCAGCATCCGCGACTCCGACGGCAGCCAGCCGGCGGCCAGATGGTTGAACAGATGGATGACCGGGTCGTGCCCCTGCGCATATGGGTCCTGGTCGGATACGGCCGAGATGACGCCCTTGACCACATACGGCATCGCCTCGTTGACGATGTCGTGGCAGATGAGCGTGATCTTGCCGGCGAGTCCCGCGTCGGCGACGGCCCACGCCGCCCCGGCACCTGCAACCGTGACGTACAAGCCGGCGAGCCGCGGGTACTTCTTGAGCATGAGGGCGACCGCGGCCCGCATCTCGGGCGCCGGATACGGACTCTCCATGGACAGGACGATCTCGATGCCGGGGTAGTGCTCGTGGAGGACGCCTTCGAAGCCCTTGCGCCGCAGCTCCAGGCCGGCATGTTCGAAGGAGGAGGTAACGATCAGGACCTGGCCCTTGCCGTTGAGGGCGCGGCCCATCGCCTCACCGCACGTCTGACCCTGCACGTACCCGTCGGGGCCAACGTAGAGCAGACGCAGGCAGGCTTCGTCGGTTGTGCTGTTGAGGCTCGCCGCACTCTCACCGAGTCTGGCGATGATCTCCCCGATGCCTTCGCCCAGCCGGCTCACTTCGGCCGTGCCGGAGACGGCAACGGGCTTCGTGCGCAACTCTAGCCGACGGGTCAGGTCGCCCTCGGCGATGGCCGCCAGCACGTCTGATATGGCGGCCGCGTCCGTTCCCGCGAGATCCTGGGTCGTCTCGGCCAGCCGGGCGAGGGGCCGCGAAACAGAGAACAGGTAGACCACCCAGGTCACGCCCCAGCCTACCGCCAGGCCGAAGCCCAGGACGACAAAGGGGCTGGCCGCGGCGGCCGACCCTATGACGAAGGCAAAGCCTGCCAGGGCGGCACACAGGATGGCGAGCCCCAGCCCCAGGTAAATGCCCCAGCGAGTCAGCAGCGAACGCCAGGCGATGAGTCGTGACAAGAGGTTGTCGCTTTCCATCCCAGATCCTTGGGCCGAGAGTCTTCTTCCACCGATACAGGGCCTGACGACGCGGGAGGCGTCGCGCGGCCGTGCTCTCCCCGAATACGGAGCCAGCAAGGTGGGTATCGGCCCAAGTCCGTCTATCTTCAGCCGGTTCCTGAGTTGCGGGATTCCCGCGCCATGCCTCCCGCCCTCACGCGCTGCGCCTCGCGGCTCTCGAGCCGGGCCGAGGGGTCAGGTTGAGCCCGCGGTCCGGCCGGCCAGTTCCAGGAAGCGGCACAGGGCATTGGCGAGGTGCATCTGGCGCGGCGTGCGGGCGCGGACGCGGACGAGGGCCGGACTCGCAACCACGGCGGCCAGACAGCGGGCCCGAGAGGTGGCCACGTTGAGCCGGTTCAGGCTGTAGAGGAACTCCATGCCGCGCGGCGCGTCCTCAGGGTTGGAGGTGGCCATGGAGTAGATGGACACCGGCGCCTCCTGGCCCTGGAACTTGTCGACGGTCCCCACGCGGGCCCGTGGCAGGGCTCGAGCGATCTCGGCGACCTGGGCGTTATACGGCGCGACGACGAGCACGTCCTCCCAGCCGAGGCGCTGGACGGCCCCATCCGCATCCGTCCAGGTGCCGCCGCCTTCGACGAGGTCACGGACCAGCCCGGCTACCACCGCCGCCTCCTCCGCCGATTCATTGGCGTTGCCTTCGTGTGCGACGGGCACGAACCGGACGCCCGTGCCCGAGAGCGCGCCCCTTCCGGCCAGCTGTTGACGCGCCAGCCACTCCTCTGATTCGAGGCGGCCCTCGTAGAAGGCCTCCGAGGTGAACCTGCACAGGTCCGGGTGGAGTCGCCGCGTACGAGCCAGGAAGAGGCCTCGATCCGTCGGCATGGTCGATTCGCCCGCCAGGATGTGGCCCAGGGCCGAGGCTTCTGCGCCAGGCGGATGAGTGCCCTGGAGTGGCTGGTCCAGCTGTTGCGGGTCACCCAGAAGGACCAGGCTCCGAGCGGCCTGGGAGGCGGCAACGGCGTTGGCAAGCGACAACTGGCCCGCCTCGTCCACCACGAGCACGTCCACGGCCCCGGCGAAGTCCGGCCGCGCCCACAGCCAGCTCGTGCCGCCGACTACGTTCACGTCGCCGCCCTCGAGCGCCGCCAGCAGCTTGCCGTAGTCGTCGAACGGTTCGGCGGCGTCCGAGGTGCAGTCGCCCGATCTGTCGGTCTTCTGGCCGATCCGGACGGCGAGGCCGCGATCGGCGGCCCGCGCGGCCGCCGAATCCAGCAGGTGGCCGATGACGCGATGGCTATTCGCCGTGACGCCGACCCGAAGGCCCTGCCGAACCAGCTCGACGACCACTTCCGCGCCGAGATACGTCTTGCCCGAGCCCGGCGGTCCCTGGACCGCGAGGCAACCGGCATCGAGTCCCGGCGCGACTCGGATTGCGGCCTGCAGCGGCGTTTCGGCGGGACCGCAGAGGGGCTCGCCGCCGGCGATGCGCGGCGGGCGCCGGAGCAGCAGCTCGCAAGCGGCGGCGTACGGTCCTGGGTCTTCCATCCCGTGCTCGGCCATCCACTCGCCGATCCGCAGCAGGCTCTCACGCAACGGCGCCGAGTCCACGTACGCGAACGGGACGAGCGACGTCGGATGCGGGCCATCCGTCCGGGGGCCTCGCTTCAGGTCGAGCGTGCCCGCTGCCGCGTCGATCGCCACGACACTCCCCGGCGACCGACCCGTAGCCGGGTCGCGCACATCCGTCCCAACCTCGACGGCATGCTCCTGCTCCGGGAAGCTGTAGCGGTAGACGACCGAGCGGTCCACCTCGCCGACCCGCTCCACCAGCCGGAGCCTGCCGATCGGCTCGCTCTCGGCCACGCGCTCTTCGTCCGTCAGATCGTCCATCAGGCGAAAGAAACGCCACCAGAACGACTTCTCTTCGCGCCGATGCCAGCTGAGCAGCTGCGCCAGCAGCCACCGGCCGTGCTGCGCCGGAGACCGTTGACCAGGGTCCTCGGGGACCCCCGCCGACAGCCGATGCGCTACCTCGGCTACGTGCGCCAGACGTTCCGACAACTCCACCGCAGCCTCGGGCTCCCCCGGGCCCGGCCGCGGAATCGCCTCGCCGATCTGTGCGGTCAGCTCGGTTCGCCGCTCTTCGAGCCAGTCGCGCAGGCGCCAGTTCGAGACGCAGTCGTCGCGGTTGTAGCCTTCGATCCCCTGCAGAATCGGATCCGTTCGAGGCGATCGGGCCTGCGCCGAACCGGTCTCCGACTCGGCCAGCCAGCGCTCGAACTCGACGATGCTGGAGCCGGCGTCGCGCAGCTCCACTTCGCGCTCCAGGCCGTAGAGCGGCTCGAGCTTCTTGATCGAGTAGCTCTCGACCGAGGCCCGCAGCCCTTGCCGGACCGCGCGGAAGAGGTCCACGAAGACGTCGCCGCGCAGCAGCCGGTCCACCTCCTCCTCGCGCGTGGCGTGCCGTCCCATGAGCCGGCCGGCCGCCGTGGGCTCGTACGCGGCATAGTGGTAGACGTGGATCGCCGGATCCTTCGCCAGCCGGTCCATCATCAGGTCGATCGCCTGTTCGAAGGCGCGCTTCTCGGCCTCAGGGGTGACGTGGCCGGCCTCGTCGACGCCCCAGAAGGCGTGGAAGGTCGGCTCGCCGTCCGGGCCCATCAGGCCCGGCTCCAGGATCCCGAACAGGTATTCCACGCCGTCGTCGAGGGCGAACGGGTCGCCTTCGATGTCGAAGAAGAGGTCTCCCGGGCGCGGTTGAGGGAGACTCGTCAGGCCGCGGTTCGGTTCGAGCCTCCCGTCGCCCTGTCGGCTCGGCGGCAAGAGCTCGTAGATCGTCTTGCCCGCTTCCCCGCCGCGGACCTGGATGGCGGCCTGATCGCGGGCCGTGGCCAGTGCCACGCCACCCACGCCGTCGAGTGGCTCCGGCAGTGGCAGTTCCAGGGCCGCCAGCCCGCGGCGGGTGGCCACTCCACGGCCCTTGAGGGCGCGGCGCAGACGGGTCGGGGCGCCGGCAACGAGTGCGAGATCGTCATCCGCCCGACGCCTCGCCTGGCACACCAGATTCCAGCGGCAGACGTCGCAATGCTCCACGGGCTCCGGGTATGTGGCCGCGGGAGGATAGACGGCAGCCGCTCCCCCATCGGTCCGGACGCGCGCCTCGAACGCGGCCTTGACCGCCCTGTAGTAGGCCATGTAGTCGGCGACCCGATGCCGCTCCACTGATCGCGCGCTGCCTCCCAGGGCCACGTGCATCCACTCCGGCTCGACGGCCTGAGTGCGGGTTAGCTGCTCCACGTACGAGCAGATCTGGAGCAACGCCGACGCCTTGACGTGGCGAGCCAGCTTGGTGTCAACGACCTCGTAGCTCCACTCACCGAGAGCGCTAGGTCGAGGCACTCGGAGCAGGAAGTCCGCCAGTCCAAGCCACCGGCCGTCGAAGAACGTGGCCTGGTAGATGGCGTCGTCGCCGCGTCGGATCGCCGCCTCAGTCGCCGCCGCGGCCGCCGCCAGCCCCGCCAGGCGTTGGGATGGCGGCGCATCGTGATCGCCCGGGTCGATCCGAGTCACGGCCCGGCCGCCGGCCTCCAGGCCGGCAAGGTATCGAGCCTCATGCTCGAGGCCGCGCTTCGCTATCAAGTCGATCTCTGGATCGAGCCTGGTCGGTCTCTTCACCAGGCCCGCCATCGCCGCCAGCTCGAGGCCGACGAGATGCTCGCAGGCCAGGAAACCGACAAGGTCGGTCGCCGCGAACACGGGTTGACCGCCGATGAGCTGCATCGCGCCCCACGATAACCGAAGGTCGTGACAGCTCGCGTGTCACTCGAGCCTGGGCTCCGGATCCGTTCGCGCCGCCGCCGTGCGCGCGCCGCTGCGATATGTGGCACGCTCCGGGTATCAACCCAGCACCTGGTCCCCGCCCATGACCGAGCCCGTCAACACTCCTCCCTCATACCGCGCGCTTCTTGGTGTGCCCTCCTTGTGGCGCGTCCTGCTGGCCATGCAGATCGCCCGTATCGCCCAGTCGATGGTCGGGATCGTCGTCATCCTGTTCGCCCTGCAGCGCTACAACTCGCCGCAGCTCGCCGGCGCGGTGGCTTTCGCCAGCATCGCTCCCGGAATGGTGATCAGCCCGATCGCAGGAGCGCTGCTCGATCGCCACGGCCGGGTCCGGCTCATCATCCTCGACTACGGGGTCGCGGCGATCTCGATGCTGGTGGTCGCCGGGCTCTCGCTGGCATCGGCCCTGCCGGCGTGGCTCCTCCTCACCATCGCCGCGGTCTCCTCGCTGACAGGTCCCCTGAGCAGCAGCGGCCTCCGCAGCCTCTTCCCGCTGATGGTTCCGGAGCCGTTGTGGGAGCGCGTCAACGCGGTCGACTCCAACGGCTGGGTTCTGGCCACGGTCGTGGGCGCGCCCTTCGGCGCGGTCTTCGCCCAGTTGCTCGGCTTCGAGACGGCCATGACGATCATCGCCGTGGCATATCTCGCGGCGGTGTTGGTGATGATCGGGGCGCCCGACCCACGCACGGAAGTGGCGTCGACCGGCAAGCTCCTCCTCGACGCCTGGCTCGGTCTCGTCTACACCTGGAACAACAGAACCCTGCGGGCGCTGGCCATCTCGCTCTCGACGATGAACCTGAGCGGCGGGATGATCGAGATCGTCGTGCCGGTGCTAATCCTCAAGCACCTGGGCATGGGCCAGGACACCGTCGGCTACATGTTCGGGTTGATGGGAGCCTTCGGCGTCGTCTCGGCGTTTCTCTCGGGCCGCATCAGGACCGAAGGACGGGAGAGGCGCATGATCCTGATCCCGGCCGTCGGCTTCACCCTGGCGACGGCAATATTGCTGTGGCCGGGGAGCCTGCTTCCTATTGCTCTCTCGATGGCAGCAGGCGGGCTGTGTAACGGGCCGATGGACATCGCCATGTTCACGCTGCGCCAGCGCCGGACGGATCCGGCCTGGATGGGCCGCGCCTTCACGGTGTCCATGAATCTCAACTTCTCGGGCTTCCCGATAGGGGCGGCGCTTGCCGGGGCCGTGCTCGCGATCTGGCCGGTTGAGGTAGCGATCGCCTTCGGCGTCGCCGCCAACGGCCTAGGCGCGCTTCTCGGCTATCTCCTGATCCCTCGGGGAGACGACGACGCACCGACCGCGACGACCTCAGCGGTGAGTGCCGGGCCCCAATAAGAAGGGGCCGGGCATTCGCCCGGCCCCTGGTCTCTCTGTGTACGCGCCCAGCTACTGCACGAAGTAGCCGGTCACGTCGAAGATCACCTGAGCGGTGGGACCCAGGGTCGAGGCGGCATAGGTGACCGATAGGGTTCCTCCGGTACCCAGAGCCACCGTGACCGCGTTGGCTCGGTCATCACCCACCGGGAAGTTAAGGGTCGAGCTGGTCGGGTTGTTCTGAGC